>CBHYLO010000075.1:0-11550 GCA_966128675.1 uncultured bacterium
CGGGCGCCGGGGGCGGGGGGGGGCCGGGGGGGTACAGGGTTGGGGGGGGCCGAATTCCCCCCCCCCCCGGGCCGGCGCCTCGGCCCCGCCCGGGCGGCCCCACGACGCGAGACGGCCGCCGGCGCCCGTCGCATGGGCACCGGCGGCCGGGGCGGCCCGCGTTCGGTCGGTGGCGGCTGGTCGGCGGCCGCGCCGTCGACGTCAGCGCTGGGCGCGTCTCCGCCGGGCGGCGATGCCCGCGACCGCCAGCAGCCCGGTGCCCAGCAGCGCCCACGTGCCCGGCTCCGGCACCGTGCTGGCGACGGCGGCGGGCATGATCACGCTCTCCGTGAGCTGCAGGCGGTAGATGCCCTGCGAGAGCCACACGCCGCCGCCGATCGACGGATCGACGTACCGGTTGTAGTGCCCGACCGTGCCGCCGGAGAACGACGCGAGGGTCGCCAGCCCGTCGCTGCCCAGGAACGGCGAGGTGCGCACCACCGTCTCGCCGGTGACGCTGAACCACAGCCAGCCCGCGGGCGCCCCGGTGGCGCCGATGGGATTCAGCGTCGGGGTGAAGGCCCCATCGGACGGTCCGCCGTCGACGCCCGCCGCGACCTGCCGCTCGGCGACCAGGATCCGCACGGCGCCCAGGCCCGTCGCCAGCTCGTACCCGCGCTCCGCGCGCACGCCGATGCAGTCCGCCGTCCGCGCGGGATAGCTGCCGTAGAGGATCGACGAGGTGCACCCGTACAGGCTGAACAGCCCGACCTCGCGCGAGGTGTCGAAGAAGCTGTCCCACGCCGTGCCGAAGCCGGACTGGCTCGCGATGGGCGCGTTCACCGGGAACGCGCCGAGCGGATCCTCGGCGGCGTGCAGGGGAGCGGCGCCGAGGCCGGTGGCGAGCACGGTACCGGCGGCGACGCGGCAGAGGCGTCGCCGGACGAACGAGGAACACGACATGGGGACGACAGGCATGGGACGACGGGAACGCCGTGCAACGTCGCAGCGGGTGTTCCGGTCCTGTCACTGACGGCGCAGGACTGCCGCAGTCGACAGCACGAACCGGACCCGGCCGGTCGTGCGAGGCCGCGTCAGCGCGCGGCGCGCTTCCGCCGGGCGACGCCCGCGACCGCGAGCAGCCCCGTGCCCAGCAGCGCCCACGTGCCCGGCTCGGGCACCGTGCTGGCGAGGGTCCCCGGCACCACGACGCTCTCGACCTGCTCGATGCGGTAGGTCGACTGCGACAGCGAGGTGCCGCCGCTGGTGACGTCGAAGAAGTAGTGGAAGTGCCCGACGGTGCCGCCCGGGAGCGCGAGCAGGGTCGCCAGCCCGTCGCTGCCCAGGAACGCCGAGCTCCGGATCACCGTCTCGCCGGCGACGTCGAAGAAGTAGATGCCGCCGGGGCTACCGTCCGCCGCGAGGGCGTTCACGGTCGGCGCGCCCGGAATGTTGGCCGGCCCGCCCACGACGCCCGCCCCCGCCTGCCGCTCGGCGACGACGAGCCGCAGCGCGCCCAGCCCGGTCGCCAGCTCGTAGCCCCGCTCCGCGCGCACGCCGATGCAGTCCTGCGTCCGGACCGACGGGTCGGCGTACGTCCCCACCGAGAGGCACCCGTACAGGTTGAAGAGCCCGACCTCGCGCGTCGTGTCGAAGAAGCTGTCCCACGCCGTGCCGAAGCCGGATTGGCTCGCGATGGGCGCGTTCAGCGGGAACGCGCCGAGCGGATCGGCCGCGGCGTGGAGCGGGGCGGCCCCGAGGCCGGAGGCGAGGACGGCGCCGGCGGCGACGCGCGAGAGACGGCGGACGGACGGGAAGACCGGCATCGGAGCGACGGACGTGGGAGGGCGGAGAGCCGGCGCGCGGCGAACGGTGCCACGCGACGGGGCCGCCGCCAAATGACTCGCCCGTCACCCGCGGCGCAAGGCCGGCCGGCGGATCAGCGGCCCGCCAGCGCCGGGTACCGGTAGCAGCAGGTGAGGTGGTCGTTCACCACGCCCACGGCCTGCAGGTACGCGTAGCAGATCGTCGAGCCCACGAAGCTGAACCCGCGCCGCTTCAGCTCCCTGCTCACCGCGTCCGAGAGCGGCGTGCGCGCCGGGATCTCGCCGTGCGCGCGCCACGCGTTGATCTGCGGAACGCCATCGACGAACCCCCACAGGAACGCGTCGAACGATCCGAACTCCCGCTGCACCGCGAGGAACGCGCGCGCGCCCGTCACCGCGCCCGCGACCTTCTGCCGGTGGCGCACGATCCCCGGGTCCTGCAGCAGCCGCGCGACGTCCGCGTCGGTGAAGCGCGCGACGACCGCGGGATCGAAGTCCGCGAACAGCCGGCGGTAGTTGGCGCGCTTCGCGAGCACGGTGCTCCAGCTCAGCCCCGCCTGCGCGGCCTCGAGGAGCAGGAACTCGAACAGCACGCGGTCGTCGTGCACCGGCACGCCCCACTCCGCGTCGTGGTACGCCACGTCCAGCGAGAGGCGCGGCCACGTGCAGCGCACGCGCCCGTCGGAGAGGTCGCTCATGCGGGCCACGCGGGCTTGTACTCCGTCACCATCCCCGCCGCGCGGAAGCCGAGCCGCGCGTAGACGCCCACGCCGTCGGCCGACGCCTCCAGCCCGCCGCGCCGCGCGCCGGCCGCGTGCGCGTCGCGCAGCGCGTGCGCCGTCACCGCGCCGCCGATCCCGCGCCGCCGGTACGCCGCGCGCGTCGCGACGTTGAACACGCCGGCGCGCGCGCCCGCGAGCGTCGCCTCCGCGGTCGCCACGGGCACGCCGTCCAGGTACGCGACGTGGAGGCGCTGCGGACAGTCCGGCGCCAGCAGCGCCTCCGCCGCGCGCGCGTAGAAGCGCGCGACGTCCGCGTCCGGCGGCGACCAGTTCTCGGCGGTCACCGCCGCGAAGTCGGCGAGCGTCCGCGCGTCGCGCGCGCGCACGATACCGAGGCCGGCCGGCACGGCGGGCTTCGCGAGCGTCGCGAGGTCGTCGCACGTCATCACCACCTCCGACTCGGCCGCGGCCAGCCCCGCCGCCTCCAGCAGCGCGCCCAGCGCGTGCGGACGGTCCTCGGGGCGCACCCACCACGAGAACGGCCGGCCCGCGTCGCGGAAGTGCGCGACGGCGGCGCGCACGCGGGCCGCCGCAACTGCACCATCCAGCCGCGCGCGGCAGACGTGGTTGAACGTGTCGCACGCCAGCCACGAGTCCACCAGCACCAGCGCGTCGTCCGCCAGCACGCGCATCCCGGGCGTGCGCGCGGGCGCCCACGCGGCGTGGGTCACGTACGGGTCGTCGGCGTCGAGGGCGGGCGTCATCGCGCCAATGATCGCCGCGCGCCGCGACCGCGACAAGCGCGCGGCGCCGAGACTCGGCGCGTCGCTCAGCGCGGCTGCCGGAACGCGCGCAGGCTCTCGTCCGCCGCGCGCGCGAGCAGCTGGTCCACGATGCCGAGCGCGCGCTCGACGTCGGGAGCGGCGGGCGCGAGGCGGCGCACGGTGGCGTGCACCGTGTCGCGCAGCACCTCGTAGTCGCGCCGCACCTCGGCCTCGCTCCAGCCCAGGCGCGCGCGCTGCGCGCCGTGGCGCGCCGCGATCAGCTGCTGGATCGTCGAGCCGTCGCGCAGCATCTGCGCGGCGTCCGGGCCCTCGTCGCCGATCACCGTCAGCGCCTGCGCCAGGTCGGCGAGGAAGGTCGCCGTGTGGTCCAGCAGCTGCGCGTCGCCCAGCCCGTGCGCGCTCGGCGTCCCCGGCTCGGCGCGCAGCGCGGCCGCGTAGCGCGCGAGCGTGCGCTCGGTCTCGCCCAGCAGGGCGTCCGCGACCGCGTGCAGCCCCGCCGCGTCGCGCGCGGCGCCCGGCCCGCGCGCCGGCTCCGCCGCGCCGTCCAGCGTGCCGCGCGCCGCCTCGCGGGCGCGCGCCACCGCCTCCGCGTCGGCGGCGGGAAGCCACAGCATGAACGAGGAGCCGAGCCCGGGCTGGCTGCGCACCGTGATGTCGCCGCCCATCAGGCGCGCGAGGTGGCGGCTGATGGTGAGCCCGAGCCCCGAGCCGCCCACGCGGCGCGTGCGCCCCTGCTCCGCCTGCACGAACGCCTCCCAGATGCGGTCGAGCTGCTCCGGCGGGATGCCGACGCCCGTGTCCTCGACGCGCACGAACGACCACGCGCGCGCCGCGCCCGGCGCGCTCGCGTGCGCCACCGCGGCCTCGGGCGCCGCGGCGTCGGCCTCGCCGCACGTCACCGTCACGCGGCCGCCGGCCTCCGTGAACCGCACCGCGTTCGACAGCAGGTTCGCGAGCACCTGCCGCACGCGCGCCACGTCGCCGCAGTAGGCGGTCGTCGTCTGCTCGGTGCAGCCGTTGACGAGCGCGATGCGCCGCGCGCGCGCCTGCGGCTCCACGAGCTGCAGCGCCGCCGCCACCGCGTCGCGCACCAGCGCCGGCTCGCGCGCGGCGTGCATCTGCCCGGCCTCGATCTTCGCCAGGTCCAGCACGTCGTTCACCAGCGCCAGCAGGTGCCGGCTGGTCGCCTGGATGCGCGCGACGTAGCCGCGCTGCGACTCCGTGAGCGGCCCGCCGAGCCCCAGCTCCAGCAGCTCGGCGTAGCCGATCATCGCGTTCAGCGGCGTGCGGATCTCATGGCTCGTGTTGGCGAGGAACTGCGACTTCGCGGTGCTCGCCGCCTCGGCCACCGCCATCGCGCGCTCCAGCGCCGCGGCGCGCTCGCGCTCGCCCGTGAGGTCCTGCGCGATCATCGAGAAGCCCACCAGCCGTCCGCCCTCGCGCAGCGCGGTGAGCACCACGCGCGCGGCGAACGTGCGCCCGTCCTGCCGCGTGCGCGCGCCCTCGCCGGTGTACTCGCCGTGCAGCACCGCGTGGCGCAGGTGGTCCGCCGCGCCGCCGTCCCCGGCGCCGCCGGCGGGATAGAGCCGCTCGACCGAGCGGCCGAGCATCGCCTCCGCGCGCCAGCCCGTCATGCGCTCCGCGCCCGGGCCCCAGTGCGTGACCCGCCCCTCGGGGTCCATGAGGAAGATCGCGTAGTCGCGCACGCGGTCCACCAGCAGGCGGAACTGCGTCTCGGCGGCCATCGCCTTGTCGTGCGCCGCCGCCAGCTCGCGCGCCTGCCGCGCGCGCTCCTCCTCGAGCTGCTTGCGCGCGGTGACGTCGCGGTAGAACACCGCGAGCCCGCCCTCCTCGGCCGGATACGCCCGGATCTCGTGCCAGACGCCGGCCGCGGGGTAGTGGTGCTCGAACGTCACCGGCACGCCCTCGGCGATCGCGCGCCGGTACTGCCGCTCGACCTCGGTGCCCGCGGTCTCGGGCCAGACGGTCCAGTGGTCGCGGCCCACCAGCGCGGCGGCGGAGGTGCCGTTCAGGCGCGCGGCCTCGCGGTTGGCGTAGGTGACGCGCCAGTCGCGGTCGAGCGAGAGGAAGGCGTCGGACATCCCCTCCACGACGGCCATCACGCTGCGGTCGCGCGCGCGGCGCTCGGCCGCCGCCGCGCGGCGCTCGGGCGCGCCCTCGCCGGGCGCCGGCTCGGATCCCGCGGCTCCCTCCTCGAGCGGTCGCATGCCGGCCGGCTCTCCAAGAAGTGCGCCGCCGCCGCGTGCGCGCGCCGTCGCGCCGTTCACCCTGCCGGCGGACGGCTCGGCACGCCGACGGCGCGGCTCGTCGCGCGCGCGTGGCGGCGGACCCGGCCGCGGTCCATCATCGCCCGATGCGACCGTCCCCCGAGAGCCCGCGCGGCAGCGCCCCGTCGCGCGCCGCGCCGCTGGCCCTGCTCGCCCTGCTCGTGCTGGCGTCGGCGGGCGTGGCGCTCGTCGCCACCGCGCAGCCGCCCGACGGGCCGCCGGTCTGGAACCAGACGCTCGACCAGCCCACCAGCAGCGCGATCCTCGGCACGCTCCCCGACGGCGAGGCGAAGCGCCGCCTCGTGCTCGACTGCACGGGCTGCCACCAGCTCAACCTGCGCACCGCGTACCCCACCGGCACCGCGCGCACGGCCGACGACTGGGAGGCGACGGTGACGCGCATGCTGCGCTACGGCAGCGCGCGCGGCGGCTTCCCGGTGATCCACGACGGGCGCGAGGCGCGGGCGACCGCGGCGTGGCTCGCGACGCACCTCCCCGCGACGCCGCCGCAGGCCGTGCGCGACGCCGACGCGCCGTGGCGCGCGCTGGTCGCGCCGCGCGACGGCTGGACGCTGACCGAGTATCCCCTGACGCCCGTGGCGCCGCCGTGGGAGCTGCCGCACGACGTCGCGGTCGACGCCGCGGGGCGCGTGGTCATCACGGGGATGCTGACGCACCGCATGTACGTGCTCGATCCGCGCACGGGGACGCTGGACACGGTCGCGGTGCCGGTGCCGCGCGCCAACCCGCGCGCCGTCGAGGTGGACGCCGCCGGCCGCTGGTGGGTCGCCCTCGGCGCGCCGCAGCGCGTCGCCGTCCGCGATCCCGCGAAGGGCGCGGGCGCCGACGCGTGGCGCACCTTCGCGACGGGGATGTATCCGCACAGCGTCGCGCTGGGCGCCGACGGCACGGGCTGGTTCAACGGCCACTTCACGCGCCGCCCGGAGCTCATCGGTCGCGTCACGCTCGACGGGGCGGGGCGCGTGGACTCGGTGGCGGTCGCGCCGCACCCCACGCTCGCCGACGTCCCGGGCGGGCCGATCCCGTACGAGATCCGCGTCGCGCCCGACGGCGTCGTGTGGACGTCGGAGCTGTCGGGCAACCGGCTGGTGGCGCACGACCCGCGCACGCGGCGCACGTGGGCGGTGCCGATGCCCGAGCCGCACAGCGGCCCGCGCCGCTTCGACGTGGACGCGCAGGGCGTGCTCTGGATCCCCGCCTACGCGGCCAACGCGCTGGTGCGCTACGACCCGCAGTCGGAGCGCTTCACGCGCGTGCCGCTGCCGATCCCGGACGCGGTGCCGTACGTCGCCCGCGTGGACCGCGCGAGCGGCGACGTCTGGCTCGGCACCTCGGCGGCCGACGCGATCCTGCGCTACGCGCCGCGCACGGGGCGCTTCACGGTGTACCCGCTGCCCACGCGCGGCGCGCTGGTGCGGCACCTGGCCGTCGATCCGCGGACGCGCGACGGAAGGCGCGACCTCTGGATCGCGTACGGCGCGGCCCCGGGCCCGGCGGCGCGGGTGGCGCGGCTGTCGGTGAAGTGACGGGGTGGCGCGCTCGCGGGTTATGCGTGGCAGGACCCCGTCCGCCCTCGAGGACCACATGCGACGCTCCCGTCTCCTGACCCTCCTGCCCGCCGCCGCCGCCCTGGGCTGCGGGAACGGCCGTGACTTCCTCGCGATCGCCGATCCGTGCGCGGTGCCGCCGGAGGTGTCCGCGGTGCCGATCGCCGTCGGCGGCGACTGGTGGACCGAGGGCGCGCTGCCGCCGACGCTGCACGTGGACCAGGACGGGAGCGCGCTGCGCGCGGAGCTCGCGTTCTCGGGCGTGATCCGGCAGGGCGGCACGGGCCGCGTGCGCGGCAGCTGCGTGGAGCTGTCGTTCCCGGGCCGCGCGGGGACGTCCGATCCCGCGCTGCCGGTGAACGGGCAGCTGCAGCTGACGACCGGCAAGCTGCGCATCGCGCTCCCCGACGGGACGGCGTTCACGCTCGTGCGGCGGCCGGCGGGGCGGTAGCGCGGGGCGAGCGTCGTCGCTCGTCGAACTGCGAGAGCAGCGGGGATTGAGATCTGATTGAAAGGCCGGACAAGATCTGATGTGACCTCCTCACGGCGCACGGAGCGATGCGCCACATGGAGCGTACATCAGATCTTGTCCGTTTGAATCAGATCTCAATCCCTGCTGCTCTTCGCCGTTCGGGTCCGGTGCGCGAGAACCAGAAAAGCCTTGGACAGGATTATCAGGATTTGCAGGATCTACAGGATTCATGGCCCGGCGTGGCGGTACGGCGCCTCGCGCCACGCGGAGCGTAATCCTGTTAATCCTGATGATCCGTTGTAATCCTGTCTGAAGCCGTTCGCTTTTCAGGCCCGCCACGCAGCCCGCCGCCGTCTCGTGATGACCGCCACGCTCTCCCTCCGCGCCCTCAACCGCGCCACGCTCGCGCGCCAGCACCTGCTCGCGCGCACGACCGACGACGCGGTCGCGGTGGTGGGCCACGTCGCCGGGCTGCAGGCGCAGCTCGCGCGGCCGCCGTTCGTCGGCCTGTGGGCGCGCCTCGCGGGCTTCACGCGCGAGGGGCTCATCGCGCCCGTGCACGCGCGGCGGCTCGTGCGCGTGACGGCGATGCGCGGCACGCTGCACGTCATGACCGCCGCCGACTATCTCGCGCTGCGCGCCCCGCTCGCGACGATGCTCGCCGCCGGCGCGTCGGGCGTCCTGGGCGCGCGGCGCGACGCTCTCGACGCCGAGGCGCTGGTCGCCGACGCGCGCGCGATCCTGGAGGCACGCGGGCCACTCCCGTTCGACGCGCTGCGCGACGCGCTCGCCGCGCGGCGCCCCGACGCCGACGTGCGCGCGATGGGCTACACGGTCCGCATGCACCTCCCGCTCGTGCAGGTGCCCACCGACGGCGCGCCGTGGGCGTGGGACGGCAAGGCGGCGTTCACGCCCGCCGACGCGTGGCTCGGTGCCCCGTGCGCGCCCGACGCCGGGCCCGCGGCGCTCGTCCGGCGCTACCTCGCCGCGTTCGGGCCCGCCACGCCCGCGGACGCGCAGGCGTGGTCGGGCCTCAAGGGGCTGCGCGCGACGTTCGACGCGATGCGCGACGAGTTGGTGACGCTGCGCGACGCGCGCGGCCGCGCGCTGTTCGACCTGCCCGACGCGCCGCGCCCCGGCGAGGACGCCGACGCCCCGGTGCGGCTGCTGCCCGAGTTCGACAACCTCGTGCTCGCGCACCAGGACCGCACGCGCGTCGTCGCCGACGCGCACCGCCCGCGCATCGTCTCGAAGAACCTGCAGGTCGCCGCGACCTTCCTCGTGGACGGCATGGTCGCCGGCACGTGGACCACGGCGAAGGCGCGCGGCACCGCGACGCTGACGCTGCGCCCCTTCGCGGCGCTCGCCCCGCGCATCCGCCGCGCCCTGGAGGCCGAGGGCGAGGCGCTCGTGCGGTTCGTCGAGCCGGAGGCCCGCGCGCACGCCGTGGCCGTGGAGGCGGCCGGCTGACGACGTCGCGGCGTGCCCCTTGCGCGGGGGCAGCGCCCGACGGTTCTTCAGGCGCGTCGCCGCCGCGCGCGCGACGCCCGCCAGGCTCTCACGCTCGCCCGACCATGTTCCGCGCCCTCCGCGCCGAAGACGGCGCCACCATCACGGAGTACGCGCTCCTCGTCGCCTGCATCGCCGTGGTGGTCCTCGGCGCGGTGCGGATGCTGGGGACGGGCACGTCGAGCGGGCTCTCGTCCGCCGGGACGACCATGTCGACCGGCCGCGTGCCGGGGGGCGGCAACGGGGGCGGCAACGGCCAGGGCGGGGGCAACAGCGGCTGCGGCACCCAGTGCCCGTGAGGGCGCGTCCGGCTCGGCGGCCCCCGCGCCCCGCGCACTGCTTCGTCCAGGCGTGGATCGCGCCGCACGCCGTGAAGCCCGGGCTCCGCTCGAACGGGATGGCCGCCGGGCGCGCGTAGACCTCCAGCGCGGCCAGCTGCGGCGGCGGAGCATGGGCGCGACGTGGCCGCGCGCGGAATGCGACGTCGAGGCGGGTCGTGGATCATCGCGCCGGACCCGAACGGCGAACGACGACGGCATCTGCAAGGAAGCGATCTGAGAACGGCGGATCAGTGCGGATGGCTCCGCGTGGGTGCGATGAGGATCGCGCTCCACCGGAGCCATCCGCCGTTATCGGCAGCTTTCAGATCGCTTCCCTGCAGATCGCCGTTCGCCGTTCGGGCCCGGCGCGACCGGCTACTTCGGCGTCCCGACGTACTGCGCGGGGATCGGGTTGTCCGGGCGCTCGCCCTCCCAGAACACCGTCATCACCCACCAGCGCGTGCCGTCGTTCCACAGCTGGATGCTGTTGATGCCGCGCGCGAAGGGCTGCGCGTCGGCCGCGGTGCGGCGGCTGTCGTAGGCGCTGAAGGCGTGCACGATGTTGCCGTACGTCTCGGTGCGCCGCCCGATCTCGCGCTCGAAGAACCCGTTCGTCTCGAGGCCGACGCCGGCGTTGGCGATGTACTCCTCGACGGTCCAGGTGCGCTGGCGGAAGGTGCCGTCCGGCGCGCGGCCGGTGGGGATGAGCCGCGCGCCGGGCGCGAACAGCGACCGCATGCGATCCCAGTCGCGCTTCTGCCCCGCGGGCCCGGAGATGACGTCGTAGAGCGCCGCCAGGATCGCGTCCACCGACGCGACGTCGGCGGGGCGCGCGGCGGGCGCGGACGACGCGGCGGCCGATGCCGTGGCCGCGGCGGCGCCCGGGCAGGGCACGCGGCGCATCGGGTAGTCGACGGTGCGCGTCTGCCCGCCGCGCGGCCCCTCGATCTGCGCCAGCAGCGAGTCGCGGCCCTGCGCGCGGTAGCGGATGACCTGCGGGAAGTCGTGCGCGCGGTTCTCGAACGCGAGCGCCGTCCACGTCGCGGGCGTCATGCTCGCGGGGCGCGCCATGCGGAACTCGGCGGGCTTCTGCCCCGAGGGGCTGGCGGCGTACACGAGCGCGCCGTCGGGCGCGTCGTGGATGCGCGTCGTCTCCCACTCGCGCAGCGTGTCGCCGCGCGTCGTGCGCGCGGTGCCGACCATCATGCCGCCGCGCGGCGCGCTCCACTGCTCCTCGACCAGCGTGGTGCCGGCGCGCCGCTCCCAGCACCCCGCCAGCCAGCCGAGGGCCGCGGTGCCGGACGGTGGGGCCGCGGGCGACTGGGCGCCGGTGGGGAGCGGCAGCAGCGCGAGCGCGACGAGTGCGGGCGCGGCGCGGCGGAGGCGGGGCGGGAGGCGCATGGCGGGGCGGGTGAGGGGGCGCCGCCACGTTAGCGCGCCGCGACGGGCGCGTCGAGCGCGTCGGGCCCACGTCCGTGTCAGATCTCGCTCAACTTCGCGCGCCCACGTGCCGAGACTCCCGGGGGCATCTCAGCAACGAGGGACCAATGATTCGAGGAGTGTCGAGCGCGCTCGGTGCGCTCACCGCCAGCTCGGCGCGTTTCGAGCGGGCGGCGGTCGGCGTCGCGTCCAGCACGACGGTCGATCCGACGGCGATGGCGGCCGGCGGCGTGGCCACGGGCGAGGCGATGGTGAGCATGGCCGCGGCGCAGTTCGCGCTCATGGCGTCCGTGCGCGCCGCGGAAGCGTCGACGGAGATGGTCGCGCAGGTGGTGGCGACGTACCGGTAGGGCGCGGCGGGCCGCGGGCTGCGGGCTGCGGATCCGAACGACAAATGGACAGGATCACAGGATGACCACGAGGCTCCGCACCGGCGCACGGAACATCGCGCTCCACGGAGCCTCGTGGTCATCCTGTCTTCTTCTCGTCGTTCGGTCCCGGCGCGCCGTGCGCGGGTCGGCGAACGAAGGGCTACGGATGCTCCGGATGAGCCGGATCCTGCGGATCGCTCCTCGGAGTGCACGGAGCGCCGTGCGCCACGGGGAGCGATCCGTCTCATCCGCTCGATCCGGAGCATCCGT
>CBHYLO010000076.1:0-11447 GCA_966128675.1 uncultured bacterium
GGCCTCCAAGTCCAGCTGCGGATGCGTCCACAGGTCGGCGACCGAGGCGCGCCACCGCGTGCGGAAGCCGCCGGACGCCCCCGGCACCAGGTCGGGCCGCCCCCACGCGGAGAACGCCTCGCAGAGGCAGGCGGCGAGGTACGGGCCCGCCACCAGCAGGTGCGGCACGACGACCGCGGCCGTGCGCGCGCGGCGCCGCGCCGCGACGGCGATCGCGTACGCGACGGCGGCGGCGCCGAGCAGCGCGCCGCCGCCGTTCGTGAGCAGGTCCAGCACGCTCGCCATGCGCGTCGGCGAGAACAGCTGCGCCGTCTCGGCCACCACGCTCAGCGCCGTGCCGACGAGCGTCGCGGCCAGCACCCCGCGCGCGAGGCGCGCCGGGTCGCCGGTGACCAGCCACACGCCGCCCAGCCCCGCGAACAGCGCCACGTTGCGGACGGCGTCGAGCACGTCCATCGGGCGGAAGCCGGGGTGCAGCCCGCGCGCGAGCCGCAGCTTCGCGAGCGTGAGGTTCGGGTCGAGGTGCAGCCCCGACCACGTGGCGATCAGGACGACGACGACGTACGCCAGCCGCGCGGCGAGGCGCCGCGCGCGCCAGCGCGCGTCGGATGGATCGGAGTCGGACACCGACGCAAGGTCGCGGGACGACGCGTCGGACGCGAGCCGCGCCGCGGCTCAGCCCTTCGGCGTCGGCTGCGGCGGCAGCGTGCGCAGGTACATCCAGATCGCCGCGAGCTCGTCGTCGGTCATCTGCCCGAAGTTCTTCCACGGCATCTCGGCCTTCAGCTCGCGGCCGTCGGGGCGGCGCCCGGTGCGCAGCGCGCGCACGAAGTCCGCCTCCTGCCACGCGGCCAGCCCGGTCGGGTGCGGCGTGAGGTTGGCCGCGGCCGGGAACTCGGGCGGCGTGCCGGGGATCGGCCCGCCGGCGAAGTTCGCGCCGTGGCAGCCCGCGCAGCCGCTCGCCAGGTACTGCCCGTACTCCGCCGTGCGGCCCACCGCGGGGCTCGGCTTCCGCGGCGCGGCGTGGTCGATCACCTCCGCCGGGACCAGCGGGACCTTGCCCGCCAGGTACAGCGCGCGGCCGATCGGGCCGATGGCGTTCGCGGGCCCGGTGCGGTCGACCGGGGCGACGGTGCGGAGGTACGAGACCAGCGCGCCCAGGTCCGCGTCGCTCAGCGTGTTGAACTCCTGCGCCGGCATGAAGAGGAGCGCGCGCCCCTCGCGGCCCACGCCGTGGCGCACCGCGCGCACCCAGTCGGCGACGGTCATCCCCGTCGCCACGCCGCCCTTGCCGGTCGTGAGGTTGCTGCCCGACAGCCGCGCGAACGGCATCCCGTCGATGAAGGTGTTCCCGCCGAAGTCCGCCCCGTGGCAGTCCGCGCAGCCGCGCGTGACGGCGATGTGGCGGCCGCGGGCGAGCGTGGCGCTGTCGGTGCCGACGGGCA
Source organism: uncultured bacterium (assembly GCA_966128675.1). Classification (GTDB taxonomy): domain Bacteria; phylum Gemmatimonadota; class Gemmatimonadetes; order Gemmatimonadales; family Gemmatimonadaceae; genus Roseisolibacter. The sequence continues at coordinate 1,446 of CBHYLO010000076.1, forward strand.
CGGACTCGTCGGCGACGGTGAAGCGCTTCGCCATGCGGTGCGACGAGAGCGCATAGGCGCCGCCGACGGCGACGCCGAGGACGACCACGAGGACGCCGACGATGGCGAGCCCCCACTTGAGGACGCGCGGCATGGGGAGGGGAGCTGGAGGATGGAGGCGGGACGGAGCGGGCGCGCCCAGCGTCGGGCTCGCCGTCCGGGATCGTACGGAGGGCCGCCCACATTCGTGTCAGCGGCGTCATCGCGCAAGCAGGCGCCCCGCCTCGGGGCGCACCCTCGGGGCTGGCCGGGGTAGGACGGGGCGGATTAGCATCCCCACCGCGCCGCGCGGCGCCCGCTCCGGGCCCGCGGCCGCAGTCTCCCTTCCCGCCGTCGATGTCGCTCCGCCGCACCGCCCGTCCCCTGCGCTCCCTCGCCGGCGCCGTCCTGCTGGGCGGCGCGCTCGCCCTCACCGCCGGCGCGCAGCCGACGTCCGACGGCGGCACCGCCCGCACCGGCACCAGCGCGAAGCCCGCGGCGAAGCCGGCCACGAAGGCGCCCGCGAAGAAGGCGGCCGCGAAGCCGGCCGGCGAGTCCGCCGCCGCGCGGAAGGCGCGCGCCGACAGCGTCCGCAGCGCCGAGTTGGCGAAGCGCTGGCCGGTGAAGGGCCCGGCGCCGCTGCCGGGGAGCATCCTCCCCAACCGCCGCATCGTCGCGTACTACGGGAACCCGCACTCCAAGAAGATGGGCGTGCTGGGCGAGCTGCCGCAGCCGCAGATGTTCGCGAAGCTCGACCGCGAGACGGCGGCGTGGAACAAGGCCGATCCGTCGACGCCCGTGCAGCAGGCGCTGCACCTGATCGCCGCCGTCGCGCAGGGCGATCCCGGGAAGGACGGCAAGTGGCGCCGCCGCGAGAGCCCCGCGATGATCGAGAAGGTGTACGGCTGGGCGAAGCAGAAGAACGCGCTGATGTTCCTCGACGTGCAGATCGGCAAGAGCACGCTCGAGGAGGAGCTGCAGGTCCTGCTGCCCTACCTCCAGCGCCCCGACGTCCACCTCGGCCTCGACCCCGAGTTCGCGATGACGAAGGGCGGCGATCCGGGACGGCGCGTCGGCACGTACGACGCGAAGCACATCAACCACGCGATCGACGTGCTGGCCGGGCTGGTGACCAAGCACAAGCTGCCGCCGAAGGTGCTCGTCGTGCACCGCTTCACCGGCCCGATGGTCACCAACTACCAGGACATCAAGCTCGATCCGCGCGTGCAGGTCGTGATGCACATGGACGGGTGGGGCCCGCCGTACGGCAAGCGCGCCACGTGGTCGCGCTTCATCTACCCGTACCCGGTGCAGTACACGGGCTTCAAGCTGTTCTACCACAACGACACGAAGGCCGGGCACCCGCTGATGAAGCCGAGCGACGTGCTCGCGCTGAATCCGAAGCCGGTCTACATCCAGTACCAGTAGCGCGCCCGACGACCCGCGATGGTCCGCGCCGGCGACGTCCTCACGAATGCGGCGACCGGGCAGTCGCTCCGATTCCTGCGCACCGCCGCGGACACCGGCGGCGCGCTGCTCGAGATCGAGTCGACCTGGCCGCCCGGCGCGAGCGCGCCGCCGGAGCACCTCCACCCGCGACAGGCCGAGCGCTTCACGATGCTCGCGGGCACGCTGCGCGTGCGCGTCGCGGGCGCGGAACGCGAGCTGCGCGCGGGCGACACGCTCGACATCCCGGCCGGCGTGCCGCACAGCATGTGGAACGCCGGCGACGCGCCCGCCACCGCGCGCTGGGAGACGCGCCCGGCCCTCGGCACCGAGCGCCTGTTCGAGGCGCTGCACGCCTTCGCGGCGTCGGGCGCGGTGAACGCGCGCGGCGTCCCGCCGCTGCTGGACCTCGCGGTGCTCGTGCCGCGGCACTGGGACGAGATGCGCCTCACCCGCCCGGCGCCTGCCGTCCAGCGGCTCGTCTTCGGGGTGCTCGGCCCCCTCGCGCGCGCGCTCGGCCGCGGCGAGGCGCCGCGCCCGCGCTGACGTCCCGCACGAGGGAAACGCATGCAACCTGTGCGTTTCGTCACCTCGCGTCCGGCGACGGCGAACTCAGCTTGTGGGTGAGCCCGCACGGGCCTGGGTCCAGGCGTTCCCACCCGACTTCCGGATCTCCGTCATGACCGTCCAGTCTCCCGAGGCCGCGGCGCCCGCGGCGGTGCGCCGCGGCGGCACCGCCGGGCCGTCGGACGACCCCTGGCGCGACCAGTCGTCCGACGCCGCGCACTGGCAGCCGCTCGACATCGCGGCCGACGACCCGCGCCTCGTGCCGCTCGCCGCGGAGCTCGCGGACCACTTCCGTCGCCACTGCGTGGGCATGGCGCCCGACGCGTTCGCTCGGCTCGTGCAGCACGCGGCGTACATCCGGCTGCGCTGGCACGGGTAGCACCCGTCTCGATCAGGCGGCGGCGCGGCGCCTGATCCCGACGAGGCCGAGCAGGCCGGCGCCGACCAGCACCACCGTCGTCGGCTCGGGGACGGTGGTCGCGGGCGGCGTGGCCACCAGCGCCGCACCGATCACGACGTCGTCGGTCAGGAACTCGTCGCCGACGTTGGTGCGCACCTGCACGCGGTTGAACGCCGCGAGGCCGGTCACGCCGAAGAACACCGTCGCGCCCGTGGAGCCGAACTGCTGCGCGATGCTGCCCACCGTCGACGCGCCGTTGAAGAAGGTGAACTCCGCCACGCCGGCCGGGAACGGGAAGTCCGCGTTGATCGTGCCCAGCCCGCTGAAGTCCGCGCCGAACGCGCCGAGCGTGGACGAGAAGCTGATCGTGTAGGCGGGGACCGGGAGGCCGCCGCCGCTGGCGAAGATGTTCCCGTTGGTGGTCGCGATGCCGTTGCCGCTGACGGTCCCGGTGCCGAGCGCGCCGAAGACGTACGTGGGGCCCGCGTCGGCGATGCCGTTGGTGGCCGGCGTCGTGGCGGCGGCGAGGAACGCGTCGCGCGCGCCCGCGCCGAAGTGGATGGTCTGCGCCGGCAGCGGCGCGGCCAGCGTGGCGGCGAAGAGCGCGAGCCGCGACGCGGCGCGGGCGAGGGACGGGACGGACATGGCGGCGTGTCGGTTCGGGTGGGGGGACGGAGCAGCGCGCCGAGGATGCCGAGTCCCGCTTAGCGCGGCGCTTACGCCATCTTCCACCCCTCTTAGCCGCGTCGGCCCGCCCGCCCGACGCGCGGTCTCCCCTGCCCCTCTCCGCGCCGTGATCCCGCCCCTCGTCGTCGACGCGCACCCGACGCTCCGCCTCGCCGCCTTCGCGACGCGCTTCCCCGCACCGCTCGGCGGGCTCACGACGCCCGACGCGGTGCGCGACGCGCTGCGGCTGGACGCCCCGGCCCCGCTCGCCCGCGACGAGCAGGTGCGCGCCGACGTGCGCGACATGCTGCGTCACGGCGGCTACAAGCCGACCGGCCGCGGGAAGCCCGCCTCCGAGTACCTCGTGCGCGCCGCCACCGAGGGCGCCCTCGGCGCGATCAACCTCGCGGTCGACGCTTGCAACGCCGTGTCGCTGCACTCCGGCTTCCCGATCAGCGTCGTGGACCTCGACCGCGCGACGGCGCCGTTCCGCGTGGGGCTCGCGCCCGCGGGCGCGACCTACGTCTTCAACGCGTCGGGCCAGGAGATCGACGTCGCGGGGCTGCTCTGCCTGTTCGACGCCGAGGGCCCGTGCGCCAACGCGGTGCGCGACGCGCAGCGCACCAAGACGCGCGACGCCACCACGTCGACGCTGAGCGTGCTGTGGGGCTGCGCGGGCCACGAGGCGCGCCTGGAGGCGGCGGAGCGCTGGTACCGCACGCTGCTGGAAGACGCCGGCGCGACGACGACGCGCATCGACTGACGCGCGCACGTCCGCCCCTTCCGCCGTATCGTTTCACGCCTCACCGTCTCACGCGTCTTCGTCCTCCGCCGTTCCGTCCTCCGCCTCATCGCTCCCGTGCGCGTCCTCTCCCTCCACGTCCATCCCGTGAAGTCCCTGCGCGGCGTCCCCGTCGCCGCCGCCGACGTCGGGGACGTCGGCCTCGCGCTCGACCGCCGCTGGATGCTGGTCGACGACGCGGGCGTCTTCCTCACGCAGCGCGAGGACGCGGGCATGACGCTGCTGCGTACGTCGCTCGTGCCGCCGCCGGGCGCGGCGGACGACGCGCCCGTCACGCTCGCGCACACCGTGCGCGTGCACGCGCCGTCCGGCGCGACGGTCGACCTCGCGCCGCCGCCGCCCGACGCGCGCCGCCGCAAGGTCCGCATCTGGGCGCACGAGGTCGAGGCCTGCGACTCGTCGCCCGAGCTCGACGCCTGGTTCGCGGAGGCGCTGGGCCGCCCGTGCCACCTGGTGTGGATGCCGGACGAGACGCGCCGCCCCATCGACCACGACAGCGCGGGCCCGGACGACCGCGCGGCGTTCTCCGACGCGTTTCCCGTGCTGCTGGCGTCGCAGGCGTCGCTCGACGACCTGAACGCGCGGCTGGTCGCGCAGGGCGAGGCGCCGGTCCCGATGGAGCGCTTCCGCCCCAGCGTCGTCGTCGAGGGGGCGGCCGAGCCGTACGCCGAGGACGCGTGGGGGCGCACGCGCGTGGGCGACGTGGTCCTCGACCTCGTGAAGCCGTGCGCGCGCTGCGTGATGACCACCGTCGACCCCGAGACGGCGCGCGGCGGCAGCGAGCCGCTGCGGACCCTGAGCGGCTACCGGAAGGTCGGCAGCAAGGTCCTGTTCGCGCAGAACGCCCTCGTGCGGGCGGGGGGGCGGGTTTACGTGGGCGACGGCGTCGTCGTCGATGGGATGAATTCCTGACGACGTAGCGTCCTCACGACTGGCGGCCCGCGTGCAGGGCGCCGACCGTCGTCGCCGCCTCGCCCGCCGCGCCACCGCCGCTCCCCCGACCCGCGTCCATGCCCGCCCCGCTCTGGCTCGCCGCCGCCGCGGCCGCCCTGTCCGGCGACTCCACGCCGCGCCCGACGCCGCTCGTCTTCCCCGCGCCGGCCGCCGCCAGCGTCCCCGCGCTGCCGGCCGACACCGTGCGCCGCCCGCGCGCGGTCGAGGTGAGCGAGGGCTACGACACGCGCCTCCGCCTGCACCGCTGGGGGAGCTACGCGATCCTGCCGCTGTTCGCGGGCCAGTACGTGCTGGGCAAGCGCCTGTTCGACCAGAAGTCGGACATCTACGCCGGCCGCCGCCTGGTGCCGGTCGACGCCGGCCTGCGGCGCAACCACGCGATCGTCGCCGGCGCGGTCGGTACGGTGTTCGTCGCCAACACGGTCACCGGCGTGTGGAACCTGCTCGAGTCGCGCGCGACGCCCGAGGGCCGCACGCGCCGGCTCGTGCACGGACTCTCGATGCTCGGCGCCGAGGCGGGCTTCGTCGCCACGGGCGTCCTGGGCACGCGCGCGAAGGACGGCAACATGGACGACGCGCGCCTGCACCGGAACGTGGCACTCGGCTCCGTCGCGGTGTCGGCGGCCAGTGCGGTCGGCATGTGGATCTTCAACCGCCATTGATGCGCCCGCGAGCGCCGCGCGCCGCGATGACGCTCGCCCTGCTCGCGCTGGGCGCGCGACAGGTCGCGGCGCAGCACGCGGCCGCCGGCGGCGGCAGCGGGCCGGTCGCGCGGCTGGCGGAGCTGATGCAGCCGTGGCAGTCGCTGTACGCCGACTCGGCCGCCGTCTCCAGCGCCGTGCTGTTCGCGCACCTGGGCGCGCTGCTGCTGGGCGGCGGGCTCGCGGTCGCCGCGGACCGCACGACGCTGCGCCTCGGCGTGCCGCAGCCCGGCGACGACGACGCGCGCGCCGCCGATCGCGCCCGCCACGCGCGGGAGCTGGCCACGCTGCACCGTCCCGTCATCGCCGCGCTGCTGGTGATGCTCGGCAGCGGCGTGCTGCTGCTGCTCGCCGACGTCGAGGGCCTCGTCGCCTCGCCGGTGCTCTACGTCAAGATCGTGCTCGTCGCGCTGCTGCTGGCCAACGGCGCGCGCCTCGCCGCCGCGGAGCGGGCCGTCAACGCCGCGCCGAGCGGCGACATGACCACCGTCGTCGATGAGTGGCGCCGGTTGCGCGCCGCGTCCATCGCCAGTCTCGTGCTGTGGGTCGCGACCGTCCTCGCCGGCGTCGTGCTCTCCAACGTCTGACCCGAATCATCTCCCGATCGATGTCGTCCTCGCACACGCCCGACGCCTGCACGGCCTGCGACGCCGCGCCCGACGCCCTCGGCGCCGACCGCCGCGCGTTCCTGCGCCACGCGGCCGCCGCCGCGGGCGCCGCGCTCGTGGCGCTCGGCACCTCGCCGCTGGAGGCGTTCGCGCTGCCGCTCGCCTTCACGTCGCCCGTGCGCCGCGACGGCGAGACGCGCACCTATCCCGTGCCCGCCGCCGACGGCGCGGAGATCGACCGCGACAACGAGGTGATCGTCGTGCGCTGGCAGGGCGCGGTGTACGCGTTCAACCTCGCGTGCCCGCACCAGAACACCGCGCTGCGCTGGCTCGCCGCCGACCGGCGGTTCCAGTGCCCCAAGCACAAGTCCAAGTACCAGCCCGACGGCACCTTCATCGAGGGGCGCGCGACGCGCGGCATGGACCGCTTCGCGGTGCGGCGCGATCCGGGCGGCGTGCTGGTGGACCTGGCGACGCTGCACAAGCAGGACGCCGACCCGCAGGGCTGGGCCGCGGCCGCCCTCCGGCTCTGAGCGAGGGCGCGCGCCGCTCGGCACGGGCCGTGCGCCGGGCGGGCGCGTGACCACCCTGCCCCCGCCCGGCGTCGACCCGGCCCACTCCGCGCTCCTCACCGACCTCTATCAGCTCACGATGGCGCTCGGCTACTGGCGGAGCGGCCGGGCCGAGCGCGAGGCGGCGTTCCACCTGTACTTCCGCACGGCGCCGTTCGGCGGCGGCTACGCGGTCGCCTGCGGCATCGAGCCGGCGCTCGCGTACCTGGAGCGGCTGCGCTTCGACGACGCGGACCTGACGTACCTCGCGGCGCTGCGCGGCGCCGACGGCACGGCGCTCTTCCCGCCGGACTTCCTCGACGCGCTCTCGACGCTGCGCATCACGCTCGACGTCGACGTCGTGCCCGAGGGCACGGTGGTCTTCGCGAGCGAGCCGCTCGTGCGCGTGCGCGGGCCGCTGCTGCAGGCGCAGCTGGTCGAGACGGCGCTGCTCGTGCACGTCGGCTTCCCGACGCTCGTCGCCACGAAGGCGGCGCGCCTGTGCCTCGCGGCGGGCGGCGATCCGGTCGTCGAGTTCGGGCTGCGGCGCGCGCAGGGGCCCGACGGCGGGCTGTCGGCGACGCGCGCGTCCTATGTGGGCGGCTGCGCGGCGACGTCGCACGTGCTCGCGGGCCAGCGCTTCGGCATCCCGGTGCGCGGCACGCACGCGCACAGCTGGGTGATGGCGTTCGACGACGAGCGGCAGGCGTTCGACGCGTACGCGCGCGCGCTGCCCAACAACGTCGTGCTGCTGGTGGACACGTACGACACGCTCGACGGCGTGCGCCACGCGATCGAGACGGGGCGGCGCCTGCGCGCGGACGGCCACCGGCTCGACGCGATCCGCCTCGACTCCGGCGACCTCGCGTACCTGAGCCGCCAGGCGCGCCGGATGCTCGACGACGCGGGGCTGCAGGACGTCGCGATCATGGCGACGAACGATCTCGACGAGACGGTCATCACGTCGCTGAAGCAGCAGGGCGCGCCCATCACGATCTGGGGCGTCGGGACGCGCCTCGCGACGGCCTACGACCAGCCGGCGCTCGGTGCGGTCTACAAGCTCACCGCGCTGCGCGACGACGCGGGGGCGTGGAGCCCGCGCGTGAAGGTCTCGGAGCAGGCCGCGAAGACGACGATCCCCGGGCTGCTGCAGGTGCGGCGCTTCCGCGTGCAGGACGGCGATCCGGGCGAGGTGGGCCAGTTCGCGGCCGACATGCTCGTCGACGAGCATGCGCCGCCGCCCGACGGCGACACCGTGATGGTCGACCCGCTCGATCCCACGCGCCGGCGCCGCTTCGCGGCCGGCACGCCGTGGGAGCCGCTGCTGGTGCCCGCGCTGGAGGGCGGCCGGCGCGTGCGCGACGCCGAGTCGCTGGAGGCCGCGCGCGACCGCGCGCGCACGCAGCTCGCGGGCTTCCACGGCGGCATCAAGCGCCTGGTGAACCCGCACCGCCATCCCGTCGGGCTGGAGCTCGGCCTGCACGAGCGCCGCACCGCGCTCGTCCTGGCGATGCGCGGCACGCCGGGCGCCGCCGGGCGCTGAGCGCGACTCAGGCCGCGTCGAGCGTGCCCGCCGGCGCCGATCCGACGAGGCGCGCCGCCGCGCCGTGCAGGCCGAGCACGTGCCGCGCGACGCGCGACAGCGGTCCCGCCGCGGGCGACACGACGTGGTGCTCCGCGGTGCGGCGCGACGCGCCCGCCGCGCTGGCGACGACGCTCTGATCGGCGGGCGCCGGCGCGCGCCCGGTGCGCACCGCGTCCGCGAGGTCCGCCAGCATCGCGTCGATCGCCACCGCGCGCTCCGCGAGCGCGGCGGGCGCCGCGCCCGCGTGCGGCGGCAGCGCCGCGAGCCCCGTGCACGCGACGCCCACGCGCCGCACCTCGGCCAGCATCGTCAGCAGCGCCTCGGCGTCGTGGCGCTGCACGCGCGGCTCCGCCAGCCAGCGCTCCAGCGCCGCGTCGGCCATGTTCGCGGCGAGGCCCATGCGGCGGCGCGCGCGCGCGTGCGTCCCGCCGCCGGCGACCTCCGGCAGCAGCCCCGCCGACCGCGCCGCCGCGTCGAAGCTCTCGCGCACGCGGTCCATCAGCACGCCGAGCGTGGTCGGGATGCCCTGCGACTCGAACGTCGGCCAGAGCAGCCGGCTCGCCAGCACGGCCAGCACGCCGCCGGTCACCGTGTCCACGATGCGCACGCCCGCCAGCCGCCAGTCGCCGAGCGCGGGCTCCGCGAGCAGCACGAACAGCGGCGTGAGGAAGAAGGTGAAGAGCGCGTAGTCGATGCGCCGCACCGCGACCGCCGCGACCGCGAGCACGAACATCGCCGCCGCCAGCGCCAGCTGATCGCGCACCACCGCGGCCAGCAGCGCCGCCACCACGCCGCCGAGCACCGTGCCGCCCACGCGCGCGGCGCCGCGCTGCCACGTCGCGCCGGCGTACGGCTGCAGCACGAGCAGCACGGTCGTGGTCATCCACTGCGCGCGCGCCACGTGCAACGCGCCACCCAGCAGCTGCGCGACGGCGACCATCAGCGCGAGGCGCGCCGCGTGGCGGCGCGTCACGAGGTCGGGGTGCGCGAGCATGCGCCCGACGCTGGCCACGCTGCCGCCGGCGCGCCGCAGCGCGTCCATCGGCGCCCACGCGCGCGACGGCCGCGCGGCGTCCGTCTGGTCGTATCCCGCGAGCATCGCCGTGACCGTGTCGGCGGTCGCGTCCACCAGCGTCGCCACCTGCTCCAGCAGCGCGGCGGCGTGCCCCACCCGCTCGCCCAGGGGGCGCGCCGGCGTCCCGCCCGGCAGCGGCTCGACGAGCTGCCAGAGCGCGACCACCGCGCCGTCGAGCGCCGGGAGCCCCGCGGGCCGCTGCCCCGCGCGCCGCGACGTCCCGATCGACGCGGCCAGCCCGTCCAGCGCCTCCGGCAGGCGCCGCAGCACCGTCGCGATCGCCTCGCGCACCGTCTCGTCGACCTCGGGCGCGAACGCCACGGCCTCCACCGCGCCCTCGGCGCCCACCAGCGCGGCGAACAGCTCGTCGATCTGCTCCAGCAGGATCGCCAGGTCCTCGGCCGCGCGGCTGGTCGCCAGGCGCGTGCGCCTGGTCTGCGCGAGCGTGACGCGCGCCTCCTCGAGCGCGGCGCGCACCGGCGCGTGGCGCGTGCGCGCGAGCGTCCCGAACGGCGTGCGCGGGTCGGTGGGCGCGTGCGCGTCGTGCGGCGCGCGCACCGCGGCGTGGACCGCGGCGCGCAGCCCGCGCGCGAGCGCCGACAGCGCGTGCACCGCGGCGGTCGCGGACT
>CBHYLO010000077.1:0-11336 GCA_966128675.1 uncultured bacterium
TCGAGCGCGGCGCGGGCGCCCCGGTCGCCGTCCTCCGCGCGCTGCTCGAGGCGGACCCGGCGGGCGGTCATCACCGCCAGCTCCGACATGGCGAACACGCCGTTGAGCAGCAGGAGCAGCAGGATGATGAGGACTTCGGTCGCGATACCCGTCATGTCTCCGGTGGTTGCGCGTGCCGCCCGCTCGCGGGACGGCGAGGCGGCACCGCGAGCCAGCGGGCGACCAGCAGGCGACCAGCAGGCGCACGTCGAACCATAACCTGCGTGAACCGGCGCGGCCGGGACGTGGCCTGAGCCGTGCGGAGCCGGTGGCCGCCACCGGATGGGGCGGCCCCGCCACCGGCGTCAGCCGGCACACGATCCCGCGCATGATCTCGCTCCTGCTCGCCGCCTCCCTCGCTGGCAGCTGCGCGGCGTGGCCGCTGGGCCGCCTGCTCGGGCGGCGCAGCGCGGGCTGGGTGCTCGCCCTGCTGCCGGCGGGCCTGTTCGCCGCGCTCCTCGGCTTCGGGCCCCGCATCGCCGCCGGGCAGACCATCCTCGAGCGATGGGCGTGGGCGCCGTCGCTGGGCGTCGAGCTCGGGCTGCGGCTCGACGGCTTCGCGTACCTCCTCTGCCTGCTCGTCACCGGCGTCGGCGCGCTGGTCGTCGTCTACGCCGGCGCCTACTTCGCGGAGCGCACGGCGGCGGACCGGGCCCGCTTCCTCGTCCTGCTCCTGCTGTTCATGACGGCGATGCTCGGCGCCGTGCTCGCCGACGACCTGCTCGTGCTGTTCGTGTTCTGGGAGGCGACGAGCGTCGTCTCGTTCCTGCTCATCGGGTTCGACGTCGACAGCCCGTCGGCGCGCCGCTCGGCGCTCATGTCGCTGCGCGTCACGGCGGGCGGCGGGCTCGCGCTGCTCGCGGCGATCCTGCTCATCGGCGCGACGCTCGGCACCTACTCGCTCGCGGAGGTCGTGGCGCGGGCGCCGGAGCTGGCGCGCAGCCCGTGGATCGTGCCGATCCTCGGCGGCGTCCTCGTCGGCGCGCTCACCAAGTCGGCGCAGTTCCCCTTCCACTTCTGGCTGCCGAACGCGATGCAGGCGCCCACGCCCGCGTCCGCGTACCTGCACTCGGCCACGATGGTGAAGCTCGGCGTCTACCTGCTCGCGCGCTTCGAGCCGCTCATCGGCGCGGTGCGCGGCGGACGCGAGGTCGTCGTCGGCGTCGCGCTGGCGACGATGCTCGTGGGCGCGTTCCAGGCGATCCGGGCCGAGAACTACAAGGCGGTGCTCGCGTACTCCACGGTGGCGTCGCTCGGGATCCTCGTCATGCTCGTGGGGCTCGACGGGCCGATGGCGAGCGTCGCGACGGTCGGCTTCCTGCTCGCGCACGCGCTCTACAAGGCGACGCTCTTCTTCTGCGCGGGGACGGTGATCCACGCGACGGGCCTGACGAAGCTGCGGCAGCTGGGCGGGCTCGGGCGCTTCCTGCCGGTGACGGCGGCGGCGTCGCTGCTCGCCAGCCTGTCGATGGCGGGGCTGCCGCCGTTCCTGGGCTTCGTGTCCAAGGAGTTCCTGTTCGAGGCGCAGCTGCGCAGCTCGTGGGACGCGGTGCCGACGGCGGTCGCGGTGCTGGTGAACGCCGTCATCGTCGGCGTCGCCGGCGTCGTCACGCTGCGGCCGTTCTTCCTGGGGCGCGGCCGGGTGCGCGCGGTGCAGCACCGCGAGGTGCCGGGGCTGCTCGTTGGCCCGGTGGTGCTGGCGCTGCTCGGCCTCGTCATCAGCGTGGAGCCGGCGTGGTTCGACCGCACGGTGCTGCGGCCGGCGGTCGCCGCGGTGTACGGCCAGCCGGTCGCCGTGCAGGTGGGGCTGTGGCACGGCGTGACGCCGATGCTCCTCCTCAGCGCGGTCGTCGTCGGCATCGGCGCGCTGCTCTTCGTGTACTGGGTGCCGATCCATCGGCGGCTGCGCGCGCAGACGCTGGTGGACCGCTACGAGGCGGAGCACGCGTACGACGCGCTGCTGCGGCGCATCGAGGCGGCGGGCGCCGGCGTCGCGCGACGCCTCCAGCGCCCCGACCTGCGCGGCCACCTCGCGATCATCCTCGCCGCGGCGGCGTCGTTCGTCGCGTGGGGGCTCGTCGCCGCGGGCGTCGCGCCGCGCCTGTCGCGGGCTCCGGACGCGCTGCGCGCGGGACCGGCCGTGCTGGCGCTCGTCGCCCTCGCCGGCGCCGCCGCTGCCGCGCGCGCGCGGTCGCTGCTCGCCGCGATGATCGGGACCGGCCTGGTCGGCCTGGTCGCCGCGCTGCTCTTCCTCACGAACGGCGCGCCGGACCTGGCGCTCACGCAGTTCGCGGTGGAGTCGCTCGTCGTGGTGCTGCTCACCGCCGCGCTGCTCACGCTGCCGCTGGCGGCGCCCGCCACGCGCACGCCCCGCGCGCGCCGGCGCGACGCGCTGCTCGCGTCCGCGCTGGCGGCCATGCTCCTCGTCGCGCTGCTCGACATGGGCGCCGCGCCGCCGCAGACCGCGGTCGCGGACTTCTTCGGCGCGCGCAGCTTCACCGAGGCGTTCGGCCGCAACGTCGTCAACGTCATCCTCGTCGACTTCCGCGGCTTCGACACGCTCGGCGAGACGACGGTCATCGCGCTCGCGGCGGTCATCGCCTGGTCGCTGCTCGGGCCGCGGCTGCGCATGCCGGGGCGCGGCGCGCCCGCGATCGCGACACGGCGCGGCCCCTTCGTGCTGCGCTTCGCGAGCCCGCTCTTCTTCTGGCTGCTCGCCGCGCTCTCGGTGATCGTGCTGCTGCGCGGGCACAACGCGGTCGGCGGCGGCTTCGTCGGCGGGCTGACGGCGGCGCTGGCGTTCGCGGTGGTGTCGCTGGCGCACGGCGTCGACCGGGCGCGCGCCCGGCTGCGCTGGCACCCGCTCGCGCTGGCCGGCGCGGGCCTCCTGCTCGCCGTCGCGAGCGGGCTACCGGGGCTCGCGTCGCGCGGCCAGTTCCTGCGCCACCTGTGGGTCGAGCTCGACGTGCTGGGCGTGCCCGTGAAGCAGGGGACGACGCTGCTGTTCGACCTCGGCGTCTACCTCGCGGTGCTGGGCACGGTGCTGGCCTTCCTGTTCGGCCTGACGCGGGAGGGCGAGCGGTGAGCGTGCTCCTCGCGGTCGTGACCGCGGCGCTGTTCGGCTGCGGGCTCTACATGGTGCTGTCGCGGCACCTCGTGCGCATGGTGCTCGGCCTGTCGCTGCTCACGTCGGCCGTGAACCTCGTGATCTTCCTGGCGGGCCGCCTCCGCACGGCGCAGCCGCCGCTGATCGCGGACGGCGCCACGCGCCTGGGCGCGTCGGCCGACCCGGTGCCGCAGGCGCTGGTGCTGACGGCGATCGTCATCGGCTTCGCGCTCACCGTGATCCTCGCGGCGCTCGCGCTGCGCGCCCACCGCGCCCACGGCACGCTCCGCAGCGACGAGCTGCGCTCGGCGCAGGCGCTCGGCGATCCGCTCGCACCGGAGCCGGGCCGTGAGCGTTGAGACGCTGCGCGCCGGACTCGCCGTGTGGCCGGTCGTGATCCCGCTGGCCGCCGCGGCGCTCGCGCTGCTCGTGCGCCGCCGGCCCGCGCTGCAGCGCGGCGTGATGGAGGGCGCCGTCGCGCTCACGCTGGCCGCGGCGGCGCTGCTGCTGCGGCGCGTCGCGCGCGGCGAGACCGTCGTCATGGCGTTCGGCGGCTGGGGCGCGCCCTTCGGCATCACCTTCGTCGCCGACGCGCTCGGCGCGATGCTGACGACGACGGCGGGCGTCGTCGCGCTCGCGGTCGCGGTCTTCGCGCGCGCGGACATCCGCGCGCGCCGGCGGCACGCCGGCTTCGATCCGCTGTTCCTCGCGATGCTCGCCGCGGTGAACGGCGCCTTCCTCACCGGCGACCTGTTCAACCTCTACGTCTGGTTCGAGCTGATGCTCGTCACGGCGCTCGGCCTCGTGACGCTCGACCGGCGCCCCGCGCAGGTCGACGGCGCGCTGCGCTACGCGGCGATGAGCATGATGGGCGCGACGCTCATGCTGGTGGGCATCGGCCTGCTCTACGGCGAGGCGGGCACGCTCGACATGGCGCACCTCTCCACGACGCTCGCCGGCCGCGCGCCGTCGGTGGCGCTCACCGCGTCGGCGTACCTGCTGCTCGCGGGGCTGGCGCTCAAGGCCGGCGTGTTCCCGCTCTTCTTCTGGCTGCCGGCGTCGTACCACACGGCGCCGATCAGCGTGGCGGCGGCGCTGGCCGGCCTGCTCACGAAGGCGGCGTTCTACGCCTGCCTGCGCGTCCTCGTGCTCGTCTTCGGCGTCGGCACTGCGGCCGCGGCGGTGCCGGGGCTGCCGCCGCTGCTGGCGCTGCTCGCGGCCGCGACGATGCTCGTCAGCGTGCTCGCCGCCATCGCGCAGGTCGACGTGCGGCGGCTGCTGGCGTTCCACGTGATGGGGCAGGTGGCCTACCTGGTGATGGGGCTCGCGCTCGCGTCGTCGCGGGGCGCGGCGGCGGCCGTCTTCTACACGGTGCACACGATGCTCGTGCAGACGGGGCTCTTCCTGGGCGCCGGCGCGATCGCGCGCGCGGGACGCGGCCACGACCTGCGCGCGGTCGGAGGGCTGATCCGCGAGCACCCGGTCTTCTCCGCGCTCTTCGCCGTGCTCGCGCTCTCGATCTCCGGCATCCCGCCGCTGTCGGGCTTCTGGGCCAAGGCGCTGGTGATCGATGCGGCCGTCCGCGCGGACGCGCCGTGGGCGGGCTGGCTCGCCGCGATCGCGCTGCTCGCGGGCTTCCTCACGATGTACTCCATGAGCACCCTGTGGACGCGCGCCTTCTGGCGGCCGCGGCGCCGCGCGGGGAGCGCGGCGCATCGCCTTCCGCTCGCGATGGTCGCCGCGGTCGGGATCCTCGCGGCGTGCACGGTCGGCCTGGGGCTGGCCATCGAGCCCGTCGTCCGCCTGTCGCGCGTCGCCGCGGCGCAGCTGACGGCAGGGCCGCCGCCGGGTCGGGGGGCGCCGTGAGCGCGGGCCGGCGGATGGGGGCCGCGCTCGCGCTGCTCGGCATCTTCCTCTACGACCTCGTGGCGGCATCGCTGACGGTGGCGCGCATCGTCCTCGCGCGCCGCCGCCGGAACGCGCCGGCGATCGTCGCCGTCCCCGTCGCCGCGCGCACCGAGTGGGGCGCGGCGCTCTTCGCGTACCTGGTGTCGGCGACGCCCGGCTCCACCTGCCTGCACGTCGCCGACGACCGCCGCACGCTGTTCGTGCACTTCCTGGACGCGCCGGACGCGCCGGCGCGCGCGGCCGAGATGAAGGCGCTCTACGAGCGCCGCATCCTCCAAATCGAGGGCCAGGAGGCTCCCCGATGACGACGCTCGACCTCCCCGCGGTGGCGTGGGCGCTCGTCGCCGTGCTCGCGCTGTGCCTCGCGCTGGCCGCGTGGCGCATGCTGCGCGGGCCCGGCTACGCGGACCGCTTCGTCGCGCTCGACATGCTCACCGGCGTCGTGGTCGCGATCGCGGCGCTGACCGCGCTCGCCACCGGCCGCAGCGCGTTCCTCGACGTCGGCCTGGGCGTCGCGCTCATCAACTTCGTCTCCACGTGCGCCTTCGCGGCGTTCCTGGAGCGGCGGCGGGGCGGCCGGTGATGCGCGCGACGGTGGCGGCGCTGCTGCTCGCGCTGGGCGTCGGCTTCATCGCGATCGCGAGCGTCGGCGTGGCGCGGCTGCCCGACGTCTTCCAGCGCATGCACGCGGCGACCAAGGCCGGTGGCCTCGGCACGAGCCTCGTGGTGCTCGGCGTCCTCGTGGCGGGCGGCGTGGCGCGCCCGCTGACGGGCGTGCTCACCATCGCGTTCATGCTCCTCAGCCTGTCCGTCGCGTCGCAGCTGCTGGCGCGCGCCGCCTACCTGTCCGGCGCGCCGGTCGAGGGGCTCGAGCGCGGCGATCCGCTGGCGGACGTGCTCGACCGATCGGTCGTCGACGCCGACGCCGCGGCAGCGGACGCGTCACCGCGCAGGTAGCCCTCCGTCAGCGCCACCCAGTACGCGGCGCCCTTCGGCAGGATGCGCCGGTCGAGCACGAACTGCGGGTGGTGCACCATCGCCGTGTCGCCGTTGCCGAGGAAGCAGTACGTGCCCTTCCGCTGCTGCAGCATGAAGGCGAAGTCCTCCGAGCCCAGGAAGGTGGGCCCGGGATAGACGACGTCGTCGTCGCCGAACGCCGCGCGCGCGATCTCGGCCGCGCGCCGCGTCTCCGTCTCGTCGTTGACGAGCACCGCGCCCGGCACGCCCTCGCGGATCGCCCACGTGCAGCCGAACCCCTCGGCCTGCGTGCGGACGAGCGCGCGGATCCGGCCGAGCACCATCTCGCGGTCGGCGGGCGTCTTCGTGCGGATCGACAGGCGCAGGATCGCCGACTGCGCGATGACGTTGCCGGCGTTCCCCGCCTGGAACGCGCCGATGGTGACGACGGCGCTGTGCTGCGGCGCGACGTTGCGCGCGACGATCGTCTGCAGCGCCATCACCAGCGAGGCGCCCGCGACCACCGGATCGATGCTCAGCTCGGGCATCGAGCCGTGCCCGCCGCGGCCCGTCAGCTCGACCTCCCAGTTGTCGACGGCGGCCATGACGTCGCCGTGCGCGAAGTGCAGCCTGCCGAGCGGGAGCCCGGGCATGTTGTGCATGCCGAAGACGGCGTCGACGGGGAAGCGCTCGAACAGCCCGTCGGCGATCATCGCCGGCCCGCCCTCCATCGTCTCCTCGCCCGGCTGGAAGATCAGCCGCACCGTGCCCTCGAAGCGCCGCGTCTCGGCCAGGTGCTTTCCGGCGGCCAGCAGCATCGTCGTGTGCGCGTCGTGCCCGCAGAGGTGCGCGACGCCCGGGACCTCGCTGCGGTAGGCGAGGTCGTTGTCCTCCTGGATGGGCAGCGCGTCGAAGTCGGCGCGCAGCCCGATCGCCCGCGTGCCGCCGCCGACCGTGAGCGACGCGACGATGCCGTGCGTGCCGACGCCGGTCGCGACCTCGTAGCCCCAGCCGCGGACCAGCTCCGCGATGTAGCGCGCGGTGGCCGCCTCCCGCATCGACAGCTCGGGGTGGCGGTGCAGGTGCTCGAACCACGCCTGCATCTGCGCGTCGTCCACGGTCAGCGCGTCGGGGGGCGCGTGCATGCGGAGCTCCGGGTCGGGGTGGGGCGCATGGCGTCGCGCGCGGTCACCCGCGCGGGCGCTGCGACGGGATCGTGCGCATGATCGCGACGATCGCCGCCACCACCATGAGCAGGTTGATCGCCAGCGCGAAGAAGGCGGCCTGGCGGACGGCGACGTTGTCCTGCCGGCCCAGGTAGCTGATGACGCCCTCGATCCACGCGACGGGACGCGTGCGGTCGCCGAGCGCGGTGAAGACCGCGGCCGAGACGGCGACGCCGAACGAGGCGCCCAGCGACGACGCCATCTTGTACAGGCCCGCGCCGCTGCCGGCCTGTCCGTCGGGCAGCGCGGACAGCGCGGCGTCCGTCGAGGGCGTCGCGTAGAAGGCGAGCCCGAGGCCGAACAGCGTGAAGCCGACGACCGCGAGGATGCGGTAGGTGGCCAGCGTCACGTTGGTGGGCAGCAGGCACGCGATGGACGCGCCGACGATCAGCGAGCCCCAGATCATCGGGCGGCGCGGCCCGAAGCGCTGCAGCAGCTTCTCGCCGACGCGGATGAAGGCGACGATCGCGACCGCGTAGCCGATGGTCAGGAGGCCGGCCTGCTGCGCGGACATCCCGCCGCCGGACTGCACCAGCAGCATCGCGACGATCAGGATGCCGGCCGTCGCGTTGAGCAGGAAGTTGGAGATCGTCGCGCCGGTGAACGTCGGGTTGCGCAGCAGCCCGAAGTCGACGAACGCGTGCGGGTTGCCCGACTCGACGCGGACGAACAGGGCCGCGAGGACGACGCTGGCCGCCAGCAGGCCGAGCGTCGCCGGGCTGGTCCACCCCAGGCTGCCGCCCTGCGTCGCGAGCACCTGGAGCGCGACCATCGCGCCCATGAACGTCAGCACGCCGAGCGTGTCGAAGCGGTAGGCGCCCTGCCGCGCGGCCCGGCTCTCGGGCGTGCCGGCGATCATGAGCAGGCCGAGCAGCGAGAGCGCCGCGCCCGCGAAGAAGATCCAGCGCCAGCCGACGTTCTCGGCCATCAGCCCGCCGAAGAGCGCGGCGAAGCCCGAGCCGCCCCACGAGCCCATCGACCAGAGCGAGACCGCGCGCTGGCGCGCCGCGCCCTCCCAGTACGCCTTCACGAGCGCGAGGCTCGCCGCCATGATGCACGCGCCCGAGAGCCCCTGGAGGACGCGGCCGAGCATCAGGAACGCGGTGGCGAGCGCGCCGCGCGGCGCCAGGCCGACGAGCAGCGAGCCGGCGATGCTGAGCAGGAAGCCGAGGCGCACCACGCGCACGCGGCCGAACCGATCGGCGAGGCTGCCGACGACGACGATGAAGATGCCCGAGAAGAGCGCCGTGATCGACACGGCGATGTTCATCACGCTGGGCGTGATGCCGAGGTCCTCCCCCATCGTCGGCGCGATGTTCAGCGTCGTCTGCGCGAACAGCCAGAACGCCAGCACGCCGAAGATGATGCCGAACAGGACGCGGTCGTTCCCGACGTACGAAGCCGCCGGGGCGTCCGCGCGTGTCGGCGCTGCCTGCGTCGTCATGGGACTCCACCGTGGGGGCGCCCGACGCGACGGACGCACGGGAGCGTCCGGGTGGATGCCGGTGGGACCAGCGGCATGAATCGCACGCGCCGGACGCGCATGCCAGTCCCTTGACATTTATCGTTATGACGACTATCCTTATGAGGACACAGCGACCGCCCCTTTCCCCATCAGCCGAGCTGGGCCGTGCCGAGCACCCGTTACGAGACGCCACAACTGCTCGCGTTCGACCTGCTGCTGCGGACCGCGCTCGAGCTCGACCTGCAGCTCGGCCAGGCGCTGCGGCCGGCCGAGGTGACGCCGGCGCAGTACAACGTGCTGCGGATCCTGCGCAACGCGGGGAAGAGCGGGGCGGCGTGCAGCGAGATCGCCGAGCGGCTCGTGCGGCCCGATCCGGACGTGACGCGGCTGCTCGACCGGCTGGAGGCGCGGGGCTACGTCACCCGGGCGCGTGACACCGCGGACCGCCGCGTCGTGCTCGCCCGCATCACCGAGGACGGGCTCGCGGTCCTCGCGAAGCACGCGCCGCAGATCGCGGCGCTGCACGCGGAGCAGTTCGCGCGGCTCGACCGCGAGCAGTTCGCGACGCTCGTCGCGCTGCTCGAGCAGCTGCGCGGGGAGGGCGCGTAGCAGGCGCGCCCCGGGCGAGGCCGGACGGTCCGGCGCACCCAAATAGTCGTCATAAGGACAAACCCTGCAAGGATGAAACCGGCCGGCCCGACCGCGGCCCGGCCACCCCATCACCCTCGGCACGGAGGACTGGCATGAGACGCATCGACACCACGCGACCCCGACATGCAGCGCGCGCGCTGCTCGGCGGGCGGACGCGCATCCTCGCGGCGGCGCTGGCGGTCGTCGGCGCGGGCGTGCTGGCGAGCGTGAGCCCGACCGCGCTGCTGGTCGCCCTGCTGGTGGTCGTCATCACCGGCGCGGTCGTCGGCGGCGCGGTCCTGATGGTCGACCGGCGGACGCGGTCCGTGGTCGACGCCGCGCACCCGCTGCGCTACGCGAACGCGGACCGTCTCACGCGGAGGGGCGCGTGATGACGCCGCAGGACATGGCGACCCTCCTGCGCGACGGCGCGGGCGCGGGGACGCTCACCGTCTATCTCGACGCGCGCGTCACCGACCCGGCCATGCGGCACGCGTGGCGCCCCGCGCTGACGGCGGCGCTGCGTGAGGCGCGCGCCGCCATCGCGGACGCGCGCGAGCGCGCCGACTTCGACCGCGCGGCGGCGTTCCTCGAGCAGCCGCTGCCGGCGCCGGCGGGCGCGTGGGGCGCGCCGGGCTGGATGGCGGTCGCCACGCCGGACGGCCTGCGCCACGCGGCCGAGCTGCCGGTGGCGGTGCCGACGCACGCGGCGTGGCGCGACGGACCCGTCGTGTCGCCCTACCTGCGCGTGCTGAAGCAGCACCGGCCGGTGATCGTGGCGCTCGTGGACTCGCGCTCCGCGCGCTTCTTCCGCTACGCGTGGGGCACGCTGACCGCGCTCGCGGACGAGACGCTGTCGGCGCCGGACGGTGTCGCGCTCGCGACCGGCTCCGAGCTGCGCGCGTCGTCGTCGCCCGCGCCGCGCGGCGCGCTCGACACGGAGCGCGCGGACCGCCGGCGCGCGGCGCTGTTCCGGCGGCTCGCGTCGCTGCTGGGCGCGCGGCTGGCGGCGCTCGCGGGCGAGGACGGCTGGCTGCTGATCGGCGGGACGCGCGCGTGGGCGCAGCACGCGGGCCAGCTGCTGGCGCCGCGCTTCACCGGGCGCCTGCTCGTGGACCCGTCGCTCGATCACGACGCGCCGGACCGCGAGATCGCGCGGGCCGCGAACGAGGCGGCGAGCGCGCTGCGCGCCGCGCACGGCGCCGCGCTGCTCGACCGGCTGCTGGAGCGGATGCTCCCGCAGGGCCGCGGATCGGCGGGCGTGCCGGCCACGCAGCGCGCGCTGCGCGCGCAGGCGGTCGACCTGCTGCTGCTGTCGCCCGAGTTCCTCCGCCTCGACGGGCGCGCCGCGGAGGACATGGTCCGCGCCGCGCTCGCCCAGGGCGCCGACGTGGAGGTGCTCTCCGGCGAGGCGGCCGAGCAGCTGGATCGGCGCGCCGACGGGATCGCGGCGCGGCTGCGCTACGCGATCGACGGCCCACCCACGCACGACACCCGAACCGAGGAGGATCCCCATGCAGTCGCAGCCTAGCCCCGAGCGCTCCCGCTCCCCGCATCACCTGCCCACGCCGCCGCCGCTCGCGTTCGCGCTCACCGACGCCGGCCGCACGGTCGGCTGGGTGCACGGCGACGCCGTCGGCTTCCGCGGCTTCGCCGACGAGGCGGAGGCGTCGCACGCCGCCTGGATCGCGTACCGCACGCTCGCGCAGCGCATCGCGCGCGACGAGGGATGCCGGCCCGTCCCGATCGACACGGTGCCTCTCACGCTCGTGCGCGACGGCGACGTCGAGACGGTGCGCGCGAGCGGTCGCCGGATCGCGACGCTGATACGCCCGGGCGCCACGAGTCGCAGCGGCGCGGACTCGTTCGGCTTCGAGCTCCGGGTGCCGTCCCCGACGTACGAGGTGCGCGTCCGCGGGATCGCGTACCTGCTGTACCGCACGCTGCGGAAGTCGGGCGTGCGGTGGGCGATGTGGATCGCCGATCGCGGCGCGGCGCCCGTGGG
>CBHYLO010000078.1:0-11331 GCA_966128675.1 uncultured bacterium
GGGGGTTCCCCCCCCCCCCGGCGCGCCCCGGGCCCGGCCCACCCACCCCCCCCCCCCCCCCGCCCCGCCGCGCTTCTTCACTGCCTGATGATGACCCGCTCGGTCGCGACGCCGCCGCCACCGCCGCCGATCATCACCGCGCCGCCGCCGCCCATCCCCGGCATCATGCCGCCGCCGGTGAAGCTGGCGGTGCCGTTGCGGATGGAGGCCAGGTAGCGCGGCTCCAGGTACCCCGCGACGAACGGCGGGAGCTTGCGGTGCTGGTCGGCCGTCAGGAGCCCGCGGACGTGCGGGGCCAGCTGCGCCAGCAGGTCGATCGAGGCGCGGCGCGCGTGGATCCAGCGGTCGTACGCGTCGTCGCGGTCGTAGCGGTCGGGCAGCGCACCCAGCTCCTTCGTGACCGGCGCCCAGATCGAGTCGGTGCGGATCGTGAACCAGCGGTTGAGCGTCGCGATGCTGTCGGCCTGCGGGCCGGTGAGCTTCAGCGAGTCCTGCTGGCGGAGGATCTGCGCCATCGGGTTCGGCACGCCGCCGCCCGCGTACATCGCGCGCAGGAACTGCTCGGGGACCTTCGTGCCCGGCAGATAGCGGCCGCGGTCGAGCTGCTGCGTCAGCAGCTGCCGCTCGCGCGTCGGGCCGATGTCGAAGCGCATCAGCGCCGTCAGCGTCACCGGCGCGCGGATCGCGCTGCGCGCGGGGCTCGTCTCGCCGAAGCGCTGGTTGACCTCGTAGCGGTAGCGCTGCGTCTGCGGATCGAAGCCGCGCACGTAGAGCAGCGACTGGTCGGGGAAGAGCTGCTGGCCCCACCCCTTCAGGGAGTTCTCGCCGTTGACGAGCATGTCCGCGGCGCCGAGCGGGTTGCTGACCTGCAGCGACACGGTGGCGCGCTGCGGCATGCGGAACTTCACCGGGTTGAACGTCAGCGACAGCACCGCCGACGACGTCCACGGCCCCTGGCAGCTGTTGCGCGACGCGAGGCTGCCCATCTGCCGGCGCAGGCAGTCGCGCGCGGCCTCGGGCCCGCTCGTCAGCAGCTGCTGCATCGCCGCGCCGAGCGTGGGATCGGTGGCCGTCGCCGGATCGAAGACGAACGCGCGGTCGTTGGCGTAGCCGTCGCCGTTCACGTCGCCCGCGATGGTGGGCGTGAAGGGCGCGCCCGAGCGGAACGACCCGAACCAGTTGACGCGCACCGCGTCCCAGAAGTTGTAGCCGAGCGTGTACTGGATCTGGTGGCGCGAGTCCATCGCGGAGCGCGCCCACTCGACGTCGAACGGGTTGCCGACGGTGCTGGTGAAGCCGCGCACCTGCTCGCGCACGTTGGAGTACACGTACGCCGCGTTCCAGGTGAACTTCGTGCTGAAGCGCGTGGGCGCGAGGCGCAGCTGCAGCTGGCGGCTCTCGGAGCGCAGGTCGCTGCGCTGCTCGCCGACGCGCGCGAACTGCTGCGACACGCGGGCGTCGCGCGACGCGATGGCGCCGGTCGCCGGGAAGATGCTCGACGTCTGCACGTACACCGGGCGGCCGCCCTCGTCGGCGAGCGCGAAGCGCTGCACCGGCGTGAAGTTCAGGTCGACCGACCCCGGCTGGTTCAGGTTCAGCGAGTACGTCCCCTCGGCCGTCAGCGAGAAGCGGTTGTCGAGCAGCGGGCCGCTCCACTGCAGGTTGGACCGCACCGACCGCGGCGCCGTGTAGCCCTTGGCGAACAGCGTCACGCTCGGCGCGCTGTTGGCGAAGAGGGAGCCCGTGGTGCCGTCGGCGCAGACCGTGGGGATGTTGCTCGCGGCCGCGGCGTAGGCGGCCCAGTTGGCGACCGGCGTCGCCGCGCCGACGCAGCTGATCTGCTGCACCGCGCCGGCGAGGCCGGTGTTCTCGAGCGCGCCGCTGACGGCCTGCGTGCCCGGCAGCCCCTGGAAGACGCCGACGCCGCCGCGGATCACCGCGCGCGGGCCGCGCACCGCGCCCTCGAACGCGGAGACCTGCGGCGCCTCGCCCAGCGTGTACGAGAAGCCGAGGCGCGGGCTGAGATAGAGCTTGTTGGGGACGCGGTCGTTGCGCGTGCCGAACAGCCGCTCGACGTCGGGGTTCGCGTTCGGCTCGGTCATGAACGCGTTGCCGTCGACGCGCAGGCCGTACTGGATCTGCAGATCGGGGCTGTAGCGGAACGCGTCGCCGAGCGAGACGGCGCCGACGACCTGGCTGCCGCTGCTCGCGCGCGGGGTCAGCAGGCGGCTGTACGACGCCGGGCGGCCGGCCTGCAGGTCGGCGAGCGAGTTGTACGAGAACGAGCCGAGATAGTTCGCGCGCTGGTCCTGCTCGTAGCCGTCGCGCCGCAGCTCGCTGGTGAGCTTCAGGCGGTGCTTGTTGTTCGCGCTGAACCAGGAGAGCTGGTTGAGGTAGCCGACGCTGGTGCCCGACTGCGTGGAGTTGAGCCCCTGGCTGCCGCCGAAGCCGAGCGTCTGCACGCCGGTGGTGCCGTCGTCGAACGTCGAGTTGACGCGCACGCGCCCCGACGGCAGCGCGAGGAAGGGCGACATCTCGCTCTTGTTGGCGTTGAGGCCGAGCGTGGTCTCGGTGAGCACGCCGACGCCGAAGATGGTGGCGTAGGTGCTGTGCCGCGCCTGCAGCCCGCCGTTCCAGCCGGAGCGCTCGCCGCTGTACGCGGGCACGTCGACCACGCTGCCGCCGAGCGGGCGCTGGCGGTTCCAGCTGCCGTTGAACGACAGCGTCATCGACTGGCCGCGCGTGGACGACGGCGGCGCGATGTCGATGCTGCCGAACACCG
This sequence comes from uncultured bacterium, assembly GCA_966128675.1. GTDB lineage: Bacteria > Gemmatimonadota > Gemmatimonadetes > Gemmatimonadales > Gemmatimonadaceae > Roseisolibacter. The sequence goes on from CBHYLO010000078.1 coordinate 2,783, forward strand.
CGCCGTTGTCGCTCAGCCGGTCGCTCGGCAGCCCGCCGATGCTGGTGGGGACGCTGGCCTGGCGCAGCAGCGACGCGAGGCGCGACGCGGAGTCGGCGGCGACGCCGGCGGCCTGCAGCCCGAGCGTGCTGGTGTTCAGCAGGTTCTGGAAGTCGTTGGCGCGGCGCCCCAGCTGGTACGACAGCGAGTAGAACGCCTGGTCGGGCTTGATGGGCCCCGACACGAGGCCGCCGAGCGACACGTTGGAGTACGACTGGCCGAGGGCGCGCGCGGCGCGGTCGGTCCACTGCATCTGCGGCGCGTCGACGTTGAGGCTCACGCCGCGCGTGACGAAGTTCGAGCCGCCGCGCGTGCGGAGGCTGAACTGGCCGCCACTGAAGCCGCCGCGCGAGACGTCGTACGGCGAGCTGGCGAGCGACGACGAGACGGCGGCGTCGCGCGGCAGGTTGCTGCCGCCGAAGTTCATGCCGTTGAGCGTCGTCTGGTTCTGGTCCGCGCCGAGGCCGAGCACCGAGAAGCCGTTGGCGCCGCCGTCCTGGCCGGGGACGAGCTGCACGCCGGGGAGCGACGCGGCCATCGCCGCGAGGTCGCCCAGCTGGTCGGCGGGGACGGTGGCGGAGGCGTTGGCGATCGCGCGCTCGGAGCCGCCGATGTCGGGCTGGTTCTGGTCGTTGCGCGAGACGCGGTCGCGCGGCGCGGTGACGCGCATCGCGTCGAGCACCGTGCTGACGCGCGCGAGGCGCGCGTCGGCGAGGAGGATCTCCTGGTCGACGGTGCGCTTGACCTCGAAGCGGCGCTGCGCGAAGCCGACGGCCGCCACGCTGACCATGTAGTCGCCGTCGCCGCCGGGGAACGTGATGGTGAAGCGCCCCTGGCGGTCGGTGCGCGCGGTGCGCGTGACGTTGCCGCTGATGGAGGTCGCGGAGACGACGGCGTTCGCGATGGTCTCGCCGTCGGGGCCCGTGATCTGGCCGCGGATGACGTCCACCTGCTGCGCGCGGACGGCGGTCGGCGCGACGGCCATGGAGACGGCGGCGACCGCGGCCAGGGGAAGGAGGGAGCGGAGGCGGGGGCTCACGACGGTTCGGCGCGGGAGGGATGGGCGACCGGCACGACGACGCAGGGCCCGCCGGCGGGAACCGGGCGGGCGCTCGGGATTTGACCCATGGGGGGCCCGGAGGGTTGTCGCCCTCCGGAAACGCGGTGCGGAGCCCTACGGATTGGACGCGCCCCGTGCTGCGCCGTACTCTAGCGCCCTCAACCCGACCCGGAGCCTCGATGCCCCTGCCGTCCCGGCGCCCCCTCCTCGCCCTCCTGCTGTGCGCGGGCGCCCCGCTCGCCGCCTCCGTGGAGGCGCAGCCGGCCGCGCCCGACGTGGTCCTCCTGGGCGGCAAGGTGTTCACGGCCGACGCCGCGCGCCCATGGGCCGAGGCGGTGGCGGTGCGCGGCGCGCGGATCGTGGCGGTCGGCACGACGGCCGAGATCGGGCGGCTGGCCGGCCCCCGCACGCGGCGGATCGCCCTGGATGGGCGCACGGTGGTGCCCGGGTTCGACGACGCGCACGGCCACGTCGGGCCGAGCGGGCCGCGCGCGGTGCAGGTGCCGGTCGAGGCGTCGCCCACGCCGGACCCGCCGCTCCCCCTCGTCCTCGACTCGCTCGGCGCGGCGGCGCGGCGGGTGCCCGCCGGGCGGTGGCTGACCACCGAGGTCGGCGGCCGCGTCTTCGACGACCCGCGGGCCACGCGGGCGGTGCTCGACTCGGTGGCGCCGGCGCACCCGGTCTGGCTGGGCGGCTGGTCGGGGCACGGGGCCGTGCTCAACACGGCCGCGCTGCGGGCCGCGGGGCTGCTCGACGCCCCCGACCCGGCCGGCGGCTGGCAGACGCGCGACGCCGGCGGCGCCCCGACGGGCCGCATCGACGAGTACGTGCTCTACGGCGCGACGCGGCGGCTGGGCGTGGCGCGCGGCGTCGCGGGGCTGGCGGCGGCGGTGCGCGACTACGGCGAGTCCGGGCTGCGGATGGGAATCACGTCGGTGCAGGACATGGCGACGAACTACGACCTCGCCGCCGTCCGCGGGGCGACGCGCGGCGGTGGCATGCGCGCGCGCCACCGCGTCATCCGGCTGCCGATGACCGACGGCGCGGGCGGGTGGCGGGCCGACTGGCGCGTCGCGCGCGCCGACACGACGCTGGCGCCGCGCACGCACGTCTCGGGGGTGAAGTGGATCCTCGACGGGACGCCGATCGAGCGGCTGGCGCTGATGCGGCAGCCGTACGCCGACCGGCCGGGCTGGCACGGGCGCGCCAACTTCCCGTTCGACACGCTGCGCGCGCTCCTGCGCGACGCGCTCGCGCGCGGCGAGCAGCCGATGCTGCACGCGGTGGGCGACAGCACGATCGCGCTGGTGATCGCGGCGATGCGCGCCGAAGCGCCGGACAGCGCGTGGCGCCGCCTGCGCCCGCGGCTGGAGCACGCCGACGCGCTGGGCCGCGACCAGCTGGCCGCGGTGCGGGCGCTGGGGATCGTCGTGGTGCAGAACCCGGCGCACCTCGCGCTCCCGCCGGTGATGCAGGCGCGGTGGGGCGCGGAGCGGCTGGGCCGGGTGGACCTGCTGCGCACGCTCGTGGACTCGGGGGTGCCGCTGGCGATCGGCAGCGACGGGCCGCGCGCGCCGGGGCTCAACCTGATGCTGGCGACGCTGCACCCGAACGTGCCGTCGGAGGCGCTGAGCCGCGAGCAGGCGGTGATCGCGTACACGCGCACGGCGGCGTACGCGGCGTTCGCGGAGCGCGAGCGCGGCACGCTGGCGCCGGGGATGCGGGCCGACCTGGCGGTGCTGTCGCAGGACGTGTTCACCGTGGCGCCGGACGCGCTGCCGGCGACGACGAGCGTGCTGACGATGGTGGACGGGCGGGTCGTGCACGACGCGCGCGCGGCGGGGGCGGGCCGCCAGCGATGACCCTCTCCGACCGGACCCGCGTGCTGGGGGCCGCGCCCGCGGGCGAGCGGCTCGCGCGCATCCAGGCGTCGCCGCACTGGCGGGACGGGACGTTCCGGAACCCGGTCCCCACCCGGAAGACGCTCCCCGGCACGATGCTCGAGACGCTCCGCCGCCAGCTGGGCGGCCCGGAGCAGCGCGTGCCGCCGGGTCCCCTGCCCGTCGTCGACCGCGTGAAGGAGACGCTGGCGGTGCTGCCGCGCTCGGGGCTGCGTGCGACCTGGCTGGGCCACTCGACGATGGTGCTGGAGATCGACGGCCACCGGCTGCTCGTGGACCCGGTGTGGGCGGAGCGCGTGTCGCCCTGGCAGCGGGTGGGGCCGAGGCGCTTCCACCGGCCGCCGGTGTCGATCGGCGGGCTGCCGCCGCTGGACGTGGTGCTGATCACGCACGACCACTACGACCACCTGGACATGGCGGCCGTGCAGGCGCTGGCCGCCAACCGCGCGCAGGCGAAGGCGCGCTTCGTGGTGCCGCTGGGCGTGGGCGCGCACCTGGAGCGGTGGGGCGTGCCGCCGAAGCGGATCGTGGAGCTGGACTGGCACGAGAGCGCGGACGTGGGCGCGCTGACGCTGACGGCGACGCCGGCGCGGCACTTCTCGGGACGCGGGCTGCGCGACGGCGACCGGACGCTGTGGGCGTCGTTCGTGATCGACGGGCCGTCGCACCGCGTCTTCCACAGCGGCGACTCGGGGCCGTGGGACGGCTTCGCGGACGTCGGCGCGACGCACGGGCCGTTCGACCTGACGATGGTGAAGATCGGCGCCTACGGGCCGACGTGGCCGGACATCCACCTCGACCCGGAGCAGGCGGTGGCGACGCACGTCGCGCTGCGGGGGAAGCTGCTGCTGCCGATCCACTGGGGGACGTTCAACCTCGCGTTCCACGCCTGGGACGAGCCGGCGGAGCGCGTGGTGGCCGCGGCGCGCGCGGCGGACGTGGCGCTCGTGATGCCGCGCCCGGGCGAGTCGATCGAGCCGTGCGAGCCACCGCCGGTGCGCGAGTGGTGGCGGGCGGTGCGGGCGCGATGACCTGACGCGGCTGCGTGCTGCGTGGCCTGCATCGACGCGCCGGACCCGAACGACGAGCTGCTTCAGACAGGATTATCAGGATTTGCAGGATTTACAGGATTGCGCGCCGCGTGGTGGGATGGCGCCGTGCACTGCGCGGAGCTTCGAATCCTGTGAATCCTGTCAATCCTGATAATCCTGTCTTCTGCCTTTCCGGTCCTCGCGCGCCGGGCACTGGTCGGTGAACAGTGAATTACGGATGCTCCGGATGAGCCGGATCCTGCGGATCGCTCCTCGGAGTGCACGGAGCGCCGCCGCCACGCGGAGCGATCCGTCTCATCCGCTCCATCCGGAGCATCCGTAGTCCCCACGAGTAGTCCGCGTCAGGCGAGGCGCGACACCGGCGGCCGAGCGCACGGAGCGAATCCGCAGCCCGCAGCCCGCCGCCCGCAGCGCCACGCGCTACGACCGCCGCGCCTCCCGCGCCTCCCGCGCCGCGCGCAGCCGATCACGCACCGCGTCCGGCACGAGCAGGTCGTCCGCGATCGCGCCCACCTCCTCCTCGTCGCGCCACCGCTCCGCCAGCGCGTCCGCGTGCGCCGCGAGCGCGGCCTGCTCCAGCTCCTCGGTCACGGCCATCTCGAGCGCGAGGCGGCGCTCCGGCAGCTCGGCGACGAGGCGGCGCATGTAGCCGTCGACGACGACGTGCTCCCACGGCCGCAGCGGCGTGCGCGCCCGCGCGATGCGCGCGCTCGCCTTGCGCTGCCGCCGCGTGCCGCGCGCGACCGGCGGCTCCGGCTCGCCGGCCCGGCGCGCCGCGGCCTCCAGATCGCGGGCCGCCGCGTGCTCGGCGTACCCGACGCGCGCCAGCGCGGCCGTCAGCGACGCGCCCGCGCAGTCGGCGCCGTTGAGGCGCGGCAGCAGCCGGGCCAGCAGCGTCGCCGCGTCGCGCCCCTGCAGCCGCAGCTCGCCGCCGACCATGCGCGGCACGACGAGCGTCGGCGCACTCGACGCCTCGTCGACCTCGAAGCGGATCTCGCCGAGCTGGTAGCCCCACAGCAGGTGTCGTCCGCCCGCGTGCGGGATCGTCGCCCACAGCCGCGGCGGCCGCCGCCAGAACCACGCGAACGTCGTCCCGACGAGGAGCGTGACGTACACGCCGACCTGCGGCGCCTGCGTGTCCAGGGCGGCGCGCACGCCGAGCAGGAGCGCGAGCACCGCGAGGGCGAGCGCGGTCCACCAGAGGAGCCACTGGCGCGCCTGCAGGCGGCGGCCGTAGCGCCAGTTGGCGATGTCCGCGTCCGGCATCCCGCCGACGCGCAGCAGCTCCAGCCCCGCGCGCGTGCGCGCCAGCGCGAGCGTCGCGCCGCCGCCGCGCGTCTCCGCCGCCAGCGCGAGCGCCTCGCACTCGGCCAGCGCCTCCCAGCGCGACTCGATGGGCGTGAGGTTCCACTGCGCGCAGCGGCGGCAGACGACCCACAGGCGCCCGGCGACCGTGTCGAACGCGAGGCGCCGGCCCACGCGCAGGTGCGGCACCTCGTCGTTGGTGCCGAGCGAGCGCTCGCAGCGCAGGCAGGTCGCGTACACGCGCGTGCGGGCCGCGCGCTACGACGCCGCAGCCGGCGCCGGCGGCGCGCCCACGCGCTCCCGCACCGCGCCGACGTCCTGCACCGCGCGCACCTCGACGCAGCCGGTGCGCGCCCACGGGAACTCGGCCGCGATGCGCAGCGCCTCGTCCATGTCGGCGGCCTCGATCAGGTTGAAGCCGCCGAGGACCTCCTTCGTCTCCGCGAACGGGCCGTCGAGGGCGGACAGGCGTCCGTTGCGGATGCGCACCGCCTTCGCGGCCGTCGCATCCGTCAGCATCTGCGAGTCGAGCAGCCGGCCGTCGCGCCGCATGTCGTCGGCGTGCGCGAGGCAGCCGCGCATCATCGCGTCGGCCTCGCCGTCGGGGAGCGCGTCCAGGAGCGCGGGGTCGTTGTAGATCAGCAGCACGAACTGCATCGCGATTCCTCGTCGTGTCGTGTCAGGGGGTGGAGCGCTGGCGGCGCAGCGCCCGCGTGAGCGCCCGGTCGAGCGCGTTCGAGAACGCCTGCTTCTCGCGCGGCCCGTACGCCGCGTGGCCGCCGGTCTCCACGCCCGCGCCGCGCAGGCCGTCCATGAAGTTGCGCACCGAGAGCCGCTCGCCGATGCTCTCGGCCGTGTACTCCTCGCCGCGCGGATCGATGACGACGACGCCCCTGGGCACCAGCAGCGCCGCGAGCGGGATGTCGGCCGTCACCGCGACGTCGCCCGGCGCCGCGTGCTCCACGATGTAGCGGTCGGCGACGTCCGGCCCGCCGTCCACGCGCACCGCCGTCACGTGCGCGTAGCCGAGGGGGAGCATGAGGCGCTGGTTGGCGACGAGGACGGTGTCGAGCTTCAGCCGCTCGGCCGCCCGCAGGCAGACGTCCTTCACGTCGCGCGGCGCCGCGTCGGCGTCGAGCCAGAGCTTCATCGGGGCTGCGTCGAAGGATTCAGGCGCGCGGCACGCGCCAGCAGGTAGTCGCGCTCGGGCGCGCTCGCGGTGCGCGCGGCGGCGGCGCGATAGTGCGCGACGGCGCGCGCCGCGTCGCCCGCGCGCTCGTGCAGGTGCGCGCGCACCGCGTCCAGGCGGTAGTGGCCGGCCAGCCGCGCGTCGGCGTCGAGCGCGCGCAGCTGCTCCAGACCGACGTCGGGACCGTGCACCATCGCGGCGGCGATCGCGCGGCTGAGCGCGACCATCGGGTTGTCGGACAGGCGCTCCAGCAACTGATAGAGCGCGAGGATCTGCGGCCAGTCGGTGTCCGCCGCGCGCGGCGCCTCGTCGTGCACCGCGGCGATCGCGGCCTGCAGCTGGTACGGCCCCACCGCGCCCGCGGGCAGCGCGCCCGAAACGAGCGCGACGCCCTCGTCGATCAGCGCGCGATTCCACAGCGCGCGATCCTGCTCGTCGAGCGGGATCAGCTCCCCGTGCGGGCCCGTGCGCGCGGCGCGGCGCGCGTCGGTGAGCAGCATGAGCGCGAGCAGCCCCGCGACCTCGCCGTCGCGCGGCAGCAGCGCGTGCAGCGCGCGCGTCAGCCGGATCGCCTCGTCGGAGAGGTCGGCGCGGTCCCGCGCCGGCCCCCCGCTCCTGGCGTAGCCCTCGTTGCAGATCATATCCAGCACGTGCAGCACCGCGCCCCGCCGCGCCGCGCGCTCGGCGGCGGTGGGCAGGGTGAACGGCACGCCCGACGCGCGGATGGTCGCCTTGGCGCGGCTGATCCGCTGCGCCATCGTCGCCTCGGGGACGAGGAAGGCGCTCGCGATCTCCGCGGTCGTGAGGCCGCCCACGGCGCGCAGCGTGAGCGCGATCGCCGACGGCGGCGTGAGCGCCGGATGGCAGCACATGAAGAGCAGCACGAGCGTGTCGTCCTGCTCGACGCCGAGGTCCGCGTCGCGCGGCGGGACGAAGGGCTCGGCGGCGGCACGCTCCGCGGCGACGGCGTCCTCGCGGCGGCGGCGCGCGACCTCGGCGCGCACGTGGTCGGTGAGGCGCCGCATCGCGACCTGGTACAGCCAGCCGCGCGGGTTGGTGGGGACGCCCGCGACGGGCCACTGCTGCGCCGCGGCGATGAGCGCCTCCTGCACCGCGTCCTCGGCGTCGGCGAAGTCGCCGTGCCGCCGCGCCACCACGCCCAGCACCTGCGGCGCGAGCTCGCGCAGCAGGTGGTGGGTGGGATCGGACACGCTCACGCGACGCTCACGCGACGGTCACGCGTCGGGGAGCGGGCCGCTCATGACCTGGCGCACCTCGATCGGCATGTTGAGCGGCACGCCGCCGGGGCCGGGCGCGGCGGACGCCTGCGCGGCCAGCGCGTACGCGCGCTCGGGGGAGTCGACGTCCACGATCCACCAGCCGGCGAGGAACTCCTTGGTCTCGGGGAACGGCCCGTCGGTCACGGGCGCGCCGTCCTTCCCCGCGCGCACCAGCTTCGCCGCGCCCGGCGGCGCGAGCCCTTCGCCCCCCACGAACTCGCCCGCTTCGGTCAGCTGCTGGTTGAAGCGGTGCATGAAGGCGATGTGCGCCTGGAAGTCCTCGGGCGACCAGTCGTTGATCTGGTAGCCGCCATCGCCACGCGGGGCGTGCATCATCATGATGAAGCGCATCGAACGATCTCCGCTGAAGGGGGATGCGGCGCCGGTCGGTCGCGACGGCGCCTGCAGGGAGTAGTCGGAGCCGCCCGCGGGCGCTCGACATGGCGCGGCGGACCGCCGCCGCGGCCGGCCGCGCTACTCGTCGCCCCCGGCGGGCATGCCGCCGAAGTGCGGGTTCTTGCGGCTCCCCTTCTTCGGCGGCGCGTCCGCGGGGCGCTTGGGCGCCGGCCCCTTCTTCGGCTTGCCGCGCGGGTTCGCGTCGCGCGCCGCCGGCCCGCTCGTGTCCCTGCGCTTGCGCCCGCCCTTCCCTCCCTTCATCGCGCTCCTCGCCGTCGAGATTCGAGACGTGTGATCCGGTCGAGCGCGAAAGGTCGCGCGGTGCGA
>CBHYLO010000079.1:0-11036 GCA_966128675.1 uncultured bacterium
CTCATGGCGTCAGCCTCCGGTAGCGCGACCAGAGCACGGCGCCCGGCACCAGCGTCCAGACGAAGTACCAGCCGATGCGGATCCACTCCGGGAGCTGGCCCGCGGGGGCGTCCTCCGTGAGCTCGCTGATCTCGCGGAAGAGGATGTCGTTCACGTGCACCGGGATGTTGGTGAGGGTGAACATCGAGATCCACTGGCCCGCGGTGCCGCCGATCTCCTGCGCGAGCCCCACGGTGAACGGCGCGGTGATCACCACCAGCCCCACGAGGAACACCGCCGCGTACGCGCGCCGCGTGGTGAACGACGCGGTGAGCATCGCCAGCGTCGTCACGTAGGTGGCCATCGCCAGGCCGGCCGTCAGGAAGCGCGGGATGTCGAGCCAGTGCTGCCGCAGGTACTGCCCCGGGCTCGGGTCGCCCGCCGCGAGCCCGAGCAGCAGGATGACCTGCGGCAGCCACGCCGCCGCCACCATCACCGCCAGGAACGCCGCCCACCGCGCGACGATGTAGTCGGTGCCGCTCAGCGGCCGCACGAGGTAGAGCTGGATCACGCCCTCGCGCCTGTCGCGGCACAGCAGCTCGGGCGCGACGACCGCGCCGAACACGAACAGCACGAGCGACGCGATCGCGTAGTAGTCGTTGTGCGAGGGCAGATCCAGCTGCTGCGCCGCGCCCGGCCCGCCCATCCGCTCGGCCGCGCCGGCGATGAGCGCCATCACCAGCGCGATCACGCACAGCACGCCGATGAAGAACCAGGGCAGGATCAGCGCGCGCGGCCCGCGGCCGAGGCCGAGCGCGATCCGCACGCCGTCGTGGAAGACCGCCCGCAGCGCCCGCCCGCGCCCCTCGCGCGGGCCGGTGTAGCTGCGGTAGCCGATGTCGAAGACGGTGCCCGTCATGCGGCCGGCTCCCGCTCGAACAGCTCGGCCAGCGCGCGGCGGCGCGGGCCCATGCGGCGCAGCGGCGCCTCCGCCTCGACCAGCGCGTCGCGCACGTGGTCGTAGACCGAGGCGTCCGGCCCCTCGATGGTGAACCCGCCGCCGTCCGCGGTGATGCGCACGCCGCGCCGCTCCAGCGCCGCGACGAGCTGCTCCCGGTTCGTGTCGACCTCGATGAACACGGTCTCCGTCTCCCGCGTGAAGTGCCCGACCTCGCCCGCGTGCACGAGGTGGCCGCCCTGCATGACGAGGATGCGGTCGCAGGTGCGCTCGACGTCGGCCATGAGGTGCGACGACAGCAGCACGCTGATCCCGAACTCGCGGTGCGTCTTGCGGATCAGCGTCAGCATCTCCTCGCGCCCCATCGGGTCGAGGCCCGCGGTGGGCTCGTCGAGGAAGACGAACGCCGGATCGTGCACCAGCGCCTGGCACAGCTTGACCCGCTGCTTCATGCCGGTGGAGTAGCCGCCGATCGCGCGGTAGCGCTCCTCGAACAGGCCGACGTGCCGCAGCGTGTCGGCCGCGCGCGTGCGCGCCGCCGACGGCGGCAGCCCGCTCACCTGCGCCATGTGCGTCAGGAACTCGGCCGCGCTCACCTGGCTCGGCAGGCAGTCGTGCTCCGGCATGTAGCCGATGCGCGCCCGCACGCGCGCGTCCGTCGACGCCTCCTCGCCGAGCACCGTCGCGCGGCCCGACGTCGGCCGCAGCAGGCCGAGGAAGATCTTCATCGACGTGCTCTTCCCGGCGCCGTTCTCGCCGAGGATGCCGGTGATGCCGTCGTCGATGGTGAAGCTCACGTCGTCGAGCGCGACGACGCTCCCGTAGCGCTTCGTCAGGTGCTCGGCCATGAGCAGCGGCTGGCCCGATGCCATCAGCTCTTCCTCTTCTTGGGGGGGCAGGCGGCGTCGTAGCCCAGCGTGCACGCCTCGCTCGTGTGCCGCGCCGCCTCCGAGGAGTCGCGGTAGACGCCCGCGCCGTTCCGGTAGAGGCCCGCGAGCCGCCAGCACGCCTCGCCGTGGCGGCTCTCGCAGGCCTCGCGGTAGAGGCGCGCGGCGCGCTGGTAGTTCTGCGGCGCGCCGCGGCCGGCCTCGTACACGCCCGCGAGCTCGAAGCAGGCGGTGGCCTCCTGCGCGTCGCACGCGCGGTCGTAGAGCGCCACGGCCATGGAGTCGTTGCGCGCCACGCCGGCGCCGCTCGCGTGCAGTCGCGCGAGCCCCAGGCAGCCCGGGGCGACCTTCGCGTCGCACGAGCGCTGGAACAGCCCCGCGGCCTTGCCGACGTCCTGCGCGACGCCCTCGCCCGCCGCCAGCAGCGCGCCGAGCTGCGCGCAGCCGGCCAGGTTGCCGCGGTCGCACGCGCGCGTGAACAGCGCGCCCGCGCGCCCGACGTCGCGCGGCACGCCGTCGCCGGTGCGGTGCAGGATCCCGAGCCGCGTGCAGCCATCCAGGCCGTCGCGGTCGCAGGCCTGCTGGAAGAGGCGCACCGCGCGCGCGGAGTCGCGCTTCACGCCGCGGCCGCGCTGGTGCAGCACGCCGAGGCTCGCGCAGCCGTCGCCCAGGCCGCCGTCGCAGGCGCGCGTGAACAGGGTCGCGGCGCGCGCCTCGTCGCGGAGGACGTAGCGGCCGGTCTGCAGGCGCTCCGCCAGCAGGTCGCAGGACTTGATCTCGCCGCTCTCGCACGCGGCGTCGAGGCGCTTGGCCTCCGCGTGCTCGGCGTGGCAGCCGGCGAGGGCGAGCAGGGAGGCGGCGAGCAGGAGCAGGCGGTGCACGCCTCGGGGAGGGCGCGCGTCGGGCGGGGACCCGTTTCGCATCGGCACGCGGGCGGAGGGAGGGGGGCGAGCGTGGCGGTGGCCGTACGCTGGGGTCGCTCGCGCGGTTTCGCGGACTCCCGCTATCCTGTGGAACGCCCCCCGTCCCGTCACAGAACCGATCGTCAACATGCTGTCCACCCGCACCCTCGGCACCCAGGGCCTCACCGTCTCCACCCTCGGCCTCGGCCTGATGGGGATGAGCCACGCCTACGGCACGGCCGAGGAGCGCGACGAGCGCGAGTCGATCGCGACCATCCATCGCGCGATCGAGCTCGGATGCACCTTCCTCGACACGGCGGAGGCGTACGGGCCGTTCGCCAACGAGGCGCTGCTGGCGCGCGCGCTGCGCGAGCTGGGAAGCGGGGCGCGCGACCGCGTGGTCGTCGCGACGAAGTTCGGCTTCACCTTCGAGAACGGCGCGATCGCGGGCGTGGACAGCCGGCCGGCGCACGTGCGCGCGGCGGTCGAGGGCTCGCTGCGCCGCCTCGCCACCGACCACATCGACCTGCTGTACCAGCACCGCGTCGATCCGGCCGTCCCCATCGAGGACGTCGTCGGGGTCATGGCGGACCTCGTGCGCGAGGGGAAGGTGCGCTTCCTCGGCCTCTCGGAGGCCGGCGAGCGGACGATCCGCCGCGCGCACGCGGTGCATCCCATCAGCGCGCTGCAGAGCGAGTACTCGCTGTGGGAGCGCAACCTGGAGCCGCGGCTCATCCCGCTGCTGCGCGAGCTGGGGATCGGCCTCGTGCCGTTCGCGCCGCTCGGGCGCGGCTTCCTCACGGGCGACGGGCGGCGCGCGGAGGAGTACCCGGAGGGCGACTTCCGCCGCGGCGACCCGCGCTACCAGGGCGCGAACTTCGATGCCAACGTGCGCGCGGCCGGCGCGGTGCGCGACGTGGCGGCGCGGACGGGCGCGACCGCGGCGCAGGTCGCGCTCGCGTGGCTGCTGCACCAGGGGGACGACGTCGTGCCGATCCCCGGCACGAAGCGCCGCGCGCGCCTGGAGGAGAACGTCGCCGCGGCCGACGTGCGGCTCGCGCCGGACGAGCTGGCGACGCTCGGCGCCGCGCTGGCGCCGGGGATGATCGCGGGCCCGCGCTACGGCGAGAAGCAGATGGCGCAGGTCGACCGCTGACGCCGGCGCGGGCGCTTGACGGCGCCGGGCGCCGGACCGATCATCGCGCTGTCGCTCGCGTCGCGTCCCTCGCTCCCGCCCGCCCGTGCGCCCACCCCTCGCGCCCGGCGCCACCGCGGCGCTGCTCGTGGGCCTCGCCTGCGCGACGCCGCGCCCGGCGGTCGACGCCGGCGGCGACGCCCCGAACCGGCTCACGGCGGCCGAGCGGGCCGCGGGGTGGACGCTGCTGTTCGACGGGACCACGCTGCGCGGGTGGCGCGGCCTCGGGCGCGACACCGTGCCCACCGCGCACTGGCGCGTGGAGGACGGCGCGATCCTCAAGATCCCGAGCGGCCGCGTGCCCGTGCAGGCCGACGGGCAGCCCGTCGGCGGCGGCGACCTGATGACCGTCGCCACCTACGGCGACTTCGAGCTGAGCTGGGAGTGGAAGGCCGCGCGCGGCGCGAACAGCGGCGTGAAGTACAACGTGTTGGAGGCGCTCTCCACCGCCATCGAGCCGCGCCACGCCGCCAAGGGCTTCGAGTACCAGATCATCGACGACGACGTGCATCCGGACGGCCGGATCGTGAAGCACCGGACGGCCGACCTGTACGACCTGTTCGCGGCGAGCGACCGCAAGGCGGTGCGCCGCGTGGGCGAGTGGAACCGGTCGCGCATCGTGTTCCGCGGCACGCACGGCGAGCACTGGCTGAACGGCGAGCGCGTGGTCGCCTACGACCTCGGCACGCCGGCGATGGCCGCCGCGCTGGCGGCGAGCAAGTACCGCGACTGGGCGTGGTTCGGCGAGCGCCGGCGCGGGCACGTCGTCCTCCAGGACCACAACGACGCGGTGTGGTTCCGGAGCCTGAAGCTGCGCGAGCTGCGCTGAGCGGAGTCACATCGCCATGTCCCGGCCGCCCTGCACCCGGCGCGCGTTCCTGCAGACCTCCGCGTGCGCGGCGGCCGGCCTCGCGCTCGGCGCGCCCGCACCGATGCGCGCGCAGCCCGCGGCCGCGCCGGCGGTGCGGCTGGGCGTGGCGAGCTACTCGCTGCGCGAGTTCCCGCGCGCGCGGGCGATCGCGATGGTGCGCGCGCTGGGGACGCCCTACGTCAACGTGAAGTCGGTGCACGCCGACTACGCGCTGCCGGCGGCCGAGCTGGCGGCGGCGCGCCGCGAATTCGAGGCGGCGGGGCTGCAGCTCGTGGGCGGCGGGACCATCACGTTCGCGCAGGACACCGACGACGACGTGCGGCGCTACTTCGAGTACGCGCGGGCGCTCGGCCTGCCGCTCATCGTCGCGACGTGCGACCCCGCGATCCTGCCGCGCGTGGCGCGGTTCGCGGCGCGCTACGACGTCCGCGTCGCGATCCACAACCACGGCCCCGAGGACCGGCACTATCCCGCGCCGGCCGACGCGCTCCGGCACGTGAAGGGGATGGACCCGCGCATGGGGCTGTGCATCGACGTCGGGCACACCGCGCGCACGGGCGCCGACGTCGTGCAGGCGATCGCCGACGCGGGCCCGCGGCTGCTCGACATGCACGCGAAGGACCTGCGCGACCTCACAGCGCGCGACAGCCAGTGCGTCGTGGGCGAGGGGCGCATCCCGTTCCCCGAGATCTTCCGCCAGCTGCAGGCGATGCGCTACGTCGGCTTCGTGAACCTCGAGTACGAGATCGACGCCGCCGACCCGCTGCCGGGGATGCAGCGCTCGCTCGCGTACCTGCGCGGCGTGCTCGCCGGCCTCGCGTCCCACGGGAGGAGGTGAGCTGTCCGACCGACCGATCGCATCGGACCTGCCGCGCCGCGACTTCCTGAAGCAGGCGGCGGCCGGCGCCGCCGGCGTCGTGCTCGCCGCGATGCCCGTCGCGGGGCACGCCGCCGCGATGTCCGCGGCGAGCTACGCCCGCATCCTCGGCGCGAACGACCGCGTGCGCGTGGGCGTGGTCGGCTTCTCGGACCGCTTCCGCACCACGCTGCTGCCGGCGTTCCAGGCGCACGCGAGGGAGCTGAACTTCGAGCTCGTGGCGCTCTCGGACATCTGGAGCCGCCGCCGCGAGGAGGGCGTCGCGCAGACCGCCAAGGCCGCGGGCCGCGCGATCCGCGGCTTCCGCAACAACGAGGAGCTGTACGACGCGAAGGTGACGGACGCGGTGATCGTCTCGACCGCCGACTTCCAGCACGCGCTGCACGGCGTCGAGGCGATGCGGGCCGGCCAGGACGCGTACATCGAGAAGCCGCTCGCCAACACGCTGGCCGACGCGAAGGCGATCCGCGAGGCCGTGCGCGCCAGCGGCCGCATCGTGCAGATCGGCACGCAGCGCCGCAGCTCGCCGAAGTACCGCGCCGCGAACGACTACCTGCGGGCGGGGAAGTTCGGCGACGTCGTGATGGCCGAGATGACGTGGAACGTCAACCAGCCGGGCCGGTGGCGCCGCCCGGAGCTGGTGGCGCAGATCCGCGAGCAGGACACCGACTGGACGCGCTACCTGCTGAACCGCCCGTTCGAGCCGTGGGACCCGCGCAAGTACGTCGAGTACCGGCTCTTCTGGCCGTACTCGTCGGGCATCCCCGACCAGTGGATGGTGCACCAGATCGACACGGTGCACTGGTTCACCGGCTTCCCGCGCCCGCGCAGCGTGGTCGCCAACGGCGGCATCTATCTGTGGAAGGACGGCCGGCGCAACTGGGACACCGCGACCATCGTCTTCGACTACGGCCCGCTCGACGACCCGACGAAGGGCTTCCAGGTCGCCTACTCGTCGCGCATGACCAACGCGGCCGGCGACGTGAAGGAGTACTACTACTCCAACGGCGGCATGCTGAACCTCGACATGGGCCGCGTGACGCCGGAGGGCGGGCTCACCGCGAGCTTCGCGAAGGCGATGGGCCGCGAGGCGTTCCTGCTGCCCGAGGCGACGCTCGCGGAGTCGGGCGCGCGCGTCGAGACCGCGGCGAGCACCGGCGCCGACCGCGACTCGCTGCTGCACGTGCGCGACTGGATGGAGGCGGTGCGCGCGCGCCGGAAGCCCAACGCCGACATCGAAGCGGGCTACAACCACTCGGTCGCGCTGGTGATGACCATCGCGGCCATCCAGAGCGGCCGCAAGGCGACCTTCGACGACCGGCTGCAGCAGGTCGCGCTGGCCTGACGGCGCGCCGCATCACGCGGCACGCCGCCAGGCCGGCGCCCCCCGGTCAGCCGCCCGAGGAGAGGTTCAGCCGCTCCAGCACGTTCTTCTGCGCCTCCAGCGCCGCGCGCGTGGCCGCGGGGTTCAGCCGCACCGCCTCGGCGGCCTGGATCGCGGTCCCGAACGACGCGTCGGGCACGCCGTCGCCGGTCGTGTCGACCATCTGGTCCCACGTCCACGCGCCGTCGGCGAAGTTGATCCACGCCGCCAGCAGCTGCTGCTCGAGGATGCGCGCCATGTCCGCGCCGCCGCCCTGCAGCACGTTCGCCGCCTGGCCGAACGTCCCCGCCGCGCGCTGCTCGGCGAACACCGCCGACAGGTGCCCGGCGATGTCGAGGTAGCACGTCAGCGCGGCCTCGCCCACCGGGCTGCTGCGCACCTGCCGGTACTGCGTCTGCCAGTAGCCCGACGACCTGGCGCGGCGCGACGTGCCCGCGACCACGACGGCGATCGTGGCCGACCCCTGGCCGCCGTCGTCGTCGCGCGCGGCGAGCGAGACCTCGCGCAGGCATGCGGCCGCGAACGTCTTGCTCTGCTGGTTGGTGAAGCTGCGCGCGTTGACGCTCGGGCTGGGATCGCCGTCGGCGAGCGGCGGCGCGTTGAGCGACGTGACGGTGCTGGTCGTCCCGTCGCGCCAGTCCCACGTCAGCGCGAGGTCGTCGCTCCCGGGATCGGTGACCGTGGCGGCGAACGGCGTCGCGACGCCGACGCTGGTGATCACCGTCGGCTGGCCGTTCACGACGATCGCGTTGGCGCCGGAGATGGCGACGGTGGGCGCGACGTTCGCGATCGTGACGGTGAACGTCTCGGTGTCGTGCGCGCCGTCCTTGTCGGCCACGCGCACGCTCACCGCGAAGGTGCCGTCGTCGCCGTAGGGGCAGCTCGCGGAGACGACGCCGCGCCGCTCGCCCGCGACGACCGCGGAGCTGGCGATGGTGGCCGGCTTGAGGGTGCCGTACGCGCCCGTGTAGCACGTCACCTCGCCCACGAACGGCGCGTCGTCCACGCCCGGGTCGGCGAACGTGCCGCTGACGGTGATGGTCGCGTGCTCGCTGCCCGACTTCACCTGCGTGGGGTTGAGCGTCAGCGTCGGCGCGACGTTCCCGATCGTGACCGCGGACGTGGCCTGCACCGAGTGGAAGCCGTCGCTGACGGTGACCGTGGCGGTGTAGGCGCCGTCGTCGCGGTAGCGGTGCACGGCGGAGACGCCGCTGCCCGTCGTGCCGTCGCCGAAGTCCCACGCGTACGTCAGCGGATCGCCGTCCGCGTCGGTGGTGGCGTTGGCGAACAGCGCGATCGCGCTCCCCTCGTCGCCCGCGTACGGGCCGCCCGCGCTGGCCACCGGCGCCGCGTTGTCGATCGCCGCGTACAGGAGCCGCGAGGTCGTGCCCTCGGGCGTCGCGTAGCCGTCGCTCATGACGTGGATCGCATCCGGCGTCGCGTCGGCGAGCACCTGGTCGGTCACCTGCTGCGGCGTCCATGACGGGTGCCGCTGCCAGATGCGGGCGGCCACGCCGGCGACGGTCGGGGTGGCGAACGAGGTGCCGTTGGCGGTCGTGAGGTGGTCGTCGCTGTCGATGCCCGCCACGCCCACGCCCTGGCCCGGCGCCAGCAGGTCGAGGCACGGCCCGTAGCCCGTCTTGAACATCATCTCGTCCAGGCTGTTCGTGCGGCCCACGGACAGCACGCCGGCCGTGCGCGTCGGGAAGTCGTCGCACCCCGGCGTGAACTCGTTCGCCGTCGCGCCGACGAACAGGATGCCGGCGTCGAAGGCGTTCTTGATCGCGACCTCGGTGGCCGTGGGCTCGCCGGTCGCCTCCCCGCCGAAGCTCAGGTTCGCGATCGACGGGCGCGCGGGGTCGCGGTTGGCCGCCACCCACTCCACGCCCGCCAGCGCGTTGCTGCCGTAGCCGCTCCCCTCGCAGTTCGCGATGCGCACGGAGATGAGGCGCGCGTTCTTCGCGACGCCCATCGTCGCGCCGCCCGCGCTGCTAGCGACGCCGGTGCCGTGGCCGTAGCAGTCCACGCCGTTCTGCCCGTCGCCCACGAAGTCGGCGCCGTTGACCGCGCGCCCCCCGAACTCGGCGTGCGTGAAGCGCACGCCGCTGTCGAGGATGTAGATGTCGACGCCGGTGCCGTCCTCGCTGTACGCGTACGAGCCGTCGAGCGACCGGCCTCGCTGGTCGATGCGGTCCAGCCCCCAGTGCGGGCTCGCCTGCTGCGTGACGCTGCCGCGCAGCGTGAACTCCCAGTCCTGCTCGACGCGGCGGACGTTCGGGTTGCGGCGCAGCGCCTCCACCGCCGGCGCGGGCAGCCGCGCGGCGAAGCCGCGGATGGCGCGCTGGTAGACGTGCAGGAGGCGGCCACCCCCCTGCTGCACGAGCCCCGTGGCGAGGCCGCGCGGATCGCGCACGTCGTCGGCGAAGACGACGATGTACTGGTCGGGCACCGGACGGCTGCCGGCGCCGCGCGCGGGCGCCGTCGGCCGGCCGTTGGCGGTCGGCGCGGCGGACGGTTCGGAAGGCTGCACCGGCGCGGGCCGGTCGCCGCAGGCCGCGAGCAGCACGACGCTTCCGAGGAGGGACGACAGCAGGGCGCGGGACATCGGCGGGGGGCGTGAGGGAACGGGAGACGGCCGGGCGCGTCGCGACGCGCCCGTGCCTCCCCTCACGCATTCCGCGCACGGAAGCGGACACGGCCTGGCGGACCGCGGGCGTCAGCGCCCGCTCGTCCCCGCTGTCGCCTTCGCCGCCTCCGCCGCCTCCGCCGCCTCCGCCGCCTCCGCCGCGTCGACGTCGCGCCGCAGCGCCGTCGCCTCGTCGCGCCGTCCCAGCGCGTCCAGCGCGGCGACCAGCACGCGCGCGTTGTCGCGCACGTCCAGGTGGCCCATCCCCAGCAGCCGGCGCTTCACCGCCACGCCGTGCCGCAGCAGCGGCTCCGCCGTCGCGGCGTCGCCCGCCAGCAGGTGCGCGCGGCCGAGGTTCACCGCGCTGTTCGCGGACTCCGGGTGCTCGTCGCCGAACACCTGCCGGTGCAGCGCGTACGCCTCGGCGTAGAGTGGGATGGCGTCGCGGGCGCGTCCGGCGTCGCGCAGCACGTGCGCGAGGTTGCGCGCCACCTGCGCCACCTGGCGCGGCACCACGGGCGTCCGCGCGCGCTCCGCGGCCAGCAGCGCGCGCAGCACCGTCGCCGCCTCGCCGCGCTGACCCGCGCGCTGCAGCGCGGCGCCCAGCACGCCCAGCGCGCGCAGCGTGTCGGTGTCGTCGTTCTGCGGCAGTCGGCGGCGGATCGCGAGCGCCTCGCGCGCCTGCGCCACCGCCTCCTCCGCGCGCCCCTGGTTCAGGCGCACGTTGGCGAGGTAGTTCAGCGACGCCGCCAGCTTCGCGCTGTCCCGGGGCAGCGCCTGCCGCCGCAGCGCCACCGCCTCGGCGGCCAGCGCGCCGGCGCGCTCGCGGTCGCCCATGCCGAAGTACGCCGGCGCCATCCCGCCCAGCAGGTGCGCGCGCACCAGCGGCCGGTCGCGCAGCGTCGATTCGGCGCGCGCGGCGCCGCGGTCCAGCACCTCGCGCAGCGTCGGGACGTGGCCCGCGTCCTGGTACGGGTCCGCGCTGACGAGGATCCCGGTCAGGAACGCCGTCACCTCGTTCGCCTTGTCGCGCTCCGCCACCAGCACCGCGGCCTGCGCGCGCAGCCGGCTCGCCTGGTAGGCCGCGACGCTCGCGAAGCCCACCACCAGCAGCGTCGCGGCGACGGCGGCGGCGCTCCCCGCCGGGTGGCGCGCGACCAGCTTGCGCAGGCGGTAGGCGAGGCCGTCGGGGCGCGCCAGCACGGGCAGCGCGTCCAGGTGCCGCCGCACGTCGGCCGCCAGCGCGTCGGCGCTCGCGTAGCGGCGCGCGGGATCGGCGTGCATCGCCCGCGCGACGATGACGTCGAGGTCCCCGCGGAGCCGCCGCGCCAGGCGCGCCGGCGTGGTCGCGCGCGCG
>CBHYLO010000080.1:0-11025 GCA_966128675.1 uncultured bacterium
GATCACCCCGGGCACGCAGACCCGGCGCGGCCTCTTCGTGACGCACCGCCAGAACGAGCGGCTGCTGTTCGAGATCCCGCGGCGCGAGCTCGGGAAGGACATGTACCTCATCGGCCGCTACGCGGCGGCGCCCGCGGCCAACCCGAACCTCCCGGGCGGCGGCTTCGGCGCCTACGGCGGCGACCAGTTCGGCGAGCAGTCGCTGCGCTTCGACCGCCAGGGGAACCGCGTCATCGTCCGCTCCCCGCAGTACGACATCTCGGCCGACACCAGCCTGTCGGTCTACGCCGCGGTGCGCGCGTCGAACTACGCGCCGATCATCGCGGTGCTGAACGTCGAGGCGTTCGGGCCCGACAGCGCGCCCGTCGTCGACGTGACGCGCCTGTTCACGACCGCCGTCCCCGAGATCGCGGCGATCCGCGGCACCATCGACCCGCAGCGCTCCTACATCGAGCGCGTGGTCGCCTTCCCGAACAACGTCGAGATCGAGGCCACGCAGACCGGCGTGCCCGCCGCGACGCCGGGGCAGGGCGGCGGTGGCGGCGGCGGTGCGGCCGGCGCGGCGCGGCCGGCGCAGTCGGTGCTCGCGCACTGGTCGCTCGTGAAGCTGCCCGAGAACCCGATGATGCCGCGCCGCTTCGACGAGCGCGTCGGCTTCTTCTCCGACCAGACGGTCGACTTCGGGACGAACGAGCCGCGCTCGGTGCGCAAGCGCTTCATCACGCGCTACCGCCTGGAGTGCAGCGACCGCCGCGAGGGGGACCTGTGCTACCCGAAGCAGCCGATCACGTACTACGTCGATCCGGCGACGCCCGAGTGGCTCAAGAAGTGGGTGAAGGCGGGCATCGAGGAGTGGCAGCCGGCGTTCGAGGCGGCCGGCTTCAAGAACGGCATCGTCGCGGCCGAGGCGCCGGCGAACGATCCGGACTGGAGCCCCGAGGACGTCCGCCACACGATGATCCGCTGGCTCCCGTCGACGACGGAGAACGCCGTCGGCCCGAACGTGCACGACCCGCGCACCGGCGAGATCCTGAACGGCTCCGTGCGCATGTTCCACAACGTGATGAACCTCAACCGCTCCTGGTACTTCACCCAGGCGGCGGCGATCGACCCGCGCGCGCGCAAGCTGCCGATGCCCGACTCGCTCTCCGGGCGCCTGCTGCAGTTCGTCGTCGCGCACGAGATCGGGCACACGCTCGGCCTCCAGCACGACCAGATCGGCAGCTCGACCTACCACCCGGACAGCGTGCGCAGCGCGACGTGGGTGGCGAAGATGGGCCACAGCCCGTCGATCATGGACTACTCGCGCTACAACTACGTGGCGCAGCCCGAGGACAACATCCCGCTGCAGTACATCATCCCGCGGGTCGGGCCGTACGACAAGTTCGCGATCATGTGGGGCTACAAGCCGATCCCCGGCGCGACCACGACCGAGGCCGAGCGCCCGACGCTGAACCAGTGGGCGCGGATGCAGGACACGATCCCGTGGTACCGCTTCTCGGCCAACAACGAGTTCGGCGGCTTCGGCACGCTGTCCGAGGCGGTGGGTGACGCCGACCCGGTGAAGTCGACCACGCTCGGCTACAAGAACCTGCGCCGCGTGATGGGCTACCTGGCCGACGCGACGCGCCTGCCGCTGGAGGACAACAGCGACCTGCGCGAGCTGTACAACCGCACGGTCAACCAGTGGGCGACCGAGGCCGGGCACGTCGCGACGATGGTCGCGGGCGGCACGGTGCAGTACAAGGTCGGCGAGCAGCCGGGCCCCGTGTACGCGCCGCTCTCGCGCGCGCGCCAGGCGGAGGCCGTGCGCTTCCTGAACGAGAACGTCTTCCGCACGCCGACGTACCTGATCAACCCGGAGATCGGCGCCCGCATCGAGGCCAACGGGATGATCACCCGCATCAACGGCGCGCAGTCGCGCGTCCTGAACGCGGTGCTCGACGACCAGCGCCTGAACCGCCTGCTGGAGCAGGAGGCGATCAACGGCGACCGCGCGTACTCGCTGGCGGCGATGCTCGACGACGTGCGCCGCGGCGTGTGGAACGAGGCGTACGCCGGCAGCCCGAACGCCGACGCGTACCGCCGCGAGCTGCAGAGCGACATGCTGGTGACGATCGACCGCAAGCTGAACCCGCCGCCGACGCCGGCCGGCGGGCAGCAGCAGCCGAACTTCCCGGGCTTCACGCCGCCGGCGCCGCTGTCGGACGACGCGAAGTCGCACCTGCGCGGCACGCTGACGACGCTGAAGGCGGACCTGCAGCGCGCGATCCCGCGCACGACGGACCGCTCGACCCGCCTGCACTTCCAGGGCGCGGTGCAGCGCATCGACAACATCCTCGACCCGAAGGGCTGAGTCGCGGACGTCGCGCACGTGAGAACGCCCCCGCTGCCGATCGGCAGCGGGGGCGTTCGTCTTCGGTCCGTCATCGCGCCGCGCTCAGCGCGTGCCCGGCGTGTGCGACGTCAGGTACAGGTTCAGCGACCCGAACGCGAGCTTCGACTTGAGCTGCAGGATCATCCGGCGATCGTCGTCCGAGATCCACACCTCGGCCTTGCCGCCTTCGGAGAAGATGCCGTTGGTCTTGATCGAGGGCTGCACGACCACCGCGTCGAACGTCCCCGCGGGCACGGTCACGCGCTCGCGGCGCAGCACCTTGATGGTCACCGGGTTGCGGTCCGGCTTGAAGTACTGCTCGAAGCGGTACGTCTGCCCGACGACCAGCGGCACGGTGCGGATGTAGTACAGGAACGAGCCGTCGTCGAGCGGGCGCGCGGCCGAGGGGAGCTCGCCGGCGTCGTCGTGCAGGTCGTCGTACGTGCGGCGCTCGGGATAGATCTCGAAGCGCGAGACGCGCTCCTTCGGGCCCTCGTCCTGGTCCTTGTGGAAGCGGAGCGACGCGAGGTCGTCGCGCGCGAACCAGCTCTCGAAGACGTCGTGCACGCGGAAGCCGGGGATGCCGCCCTTCACGCGGAACACCGTGTGGTACGCGGGACGCCCGCGCACGTTCTCCACGCCGCGCACCTCCATGCTGCCCGTGCCGGCCTTGATGGGGCCGAAGCGGACGTCGTACTTCAGCTGCTCGCCGGGCGCGAAGGGGCGCGCGGCCGCGTCGGCGTCGGCCGACACGGGCGCGATGGCCGTCAGCGGCTGCGCGGCCAGCGCCTGGCCGGCGGCCGGGCGCACGGCGACGGCGCCGAGGGCGGCGGTCAGCGTGGCGAGCGTGAGGAGGGTGGGGCGGACGCGCGGCATGGAGCCACCTGGGCGAGAGGGCACCGCGCACCGGGCGGTGCGGCTCGTGCCATGTGTTCAGTGCGTTCAGTCTTGACTGAATATAGCGAACGCTCTAGAATTCCGCCATGGCTTCTCGTGGTCCTGACTGTCTCTCCGCCTTCGTCGAGCGCGCCGGCTGCCTGTGCGAGCGCGACGGGCTCCCGCGCATCGCCGGCCGCATCCTCGGCCTCCTCCTCGTGTCGCCGGAGCCGCTGGCCCTCGACGCGATCGCCGAGCGGCTGGGGGTGAGCCGCGCCAGCGTCAGCACGGACGCGCGCCGGCTGGTGGAGCAGGGGGTGCTGGAGCGCGTGGGCCGGCCCGGCGACCGCCGCGACTACTACCAGATGGCGGCCGAGTCGCCCGAGCGCTCGCTCGAGCACCGGCTGACGGCGATCCGGCAGTTCCTGGCGCTGCTCGACGACGCGCGCCGGCTGCCCAGCCAGGACCCGGCGGTGCAGGAGCGCCTGGAGGAGATGGCGGCGCTCTACCGCGACGTCATGCTCGCGACCAGCGAGGTGCTGGAGCGCTGGCGCGGGCCCGGGCACGCACGGGCGGCCGCCCCCCGGGCGGGCGCGTAGCGGTAGTCACGGGGGGGCCCCCGCGCGCCGCGCCCCGCGGCCTCGGGCCCGGCGATCTCGCGGGCGAGGTCCACCAGCATCGGGCTCAGGTGCATGCCGTAGCGCAGCAGCGTGTAGGCCCGCTCGCGGCGCGCCAGCAGGAACGCGAGGATCGGCTGATCGGCCTTCTTCGCGTTGCAGGGGCGGCACGCCAGCACGAGGTTGTCGCGCCGGTCGTAGGCGGTGAGCCCGCGGCGCGGCGTCACGTGGTCGAGCGTGATGTCGTCCGCGATCACGCGCTCGCCGCAGTAGGCGCACTTGGGGCCGTAGCGGTCGAGCAGCCACTCGCGCGTGTCGACGTAGGCGCGGCGCCCCGTCGGCAGCGACGTGAGGCGGACGGTCTCCTCGGCGGGGGCGCCGCCGCCGGAGCGCTTGCGGCCGCGGCGCGGACGGGAGCGTGGGGCCGCGGGGGCCGCCGTCGATGCCGCCGTCGATGCCGCCTTCGCGGGCGTCTTGGCGGCGCGGTCTGGGGTGGCACGCGCGGCGCGCGTGCGGGTCGGAGCTGGAGCCTTCACAAACGGTTCTTCGGGTGAGCCGGCCCTGCGATGGGCCGGGCGTACGCCGGAAGGACGGCGGGACCGGCCTTCCCGTTTCGGGCGGCCTGGTCCGCGGACCCGTGCACTCTATACGCGAGGAGGGGCGGCCCACCAGCGGGCCGCCCCTCCGAGGCGCTTCCGGCGTCTGAGATCGTACTCCGGAGCGGGGGGCGCGGACCGCGCGCCACCGCCGGGAGGGGCGTCAGCTCGCGCGGGCCGGGACGTGACCCGGATCGGCGAGGAGCTCGTTGCAGCGCTCCGTGAGCGCCGAGACGTCGTACTGCTTGCCGTCAGCCGACTGCCAGAGCCAGGCGTCGCCGACGCCGCCCTCGACGGGCACCAGCACCTCGGTGCTGACGGCTTCGGCGCTGCCGGGGGCCTGGCGGCCCTGGCCGGGACGCGAGACGACCCCGCGCCAGCCGATCACCTGCAGCTCGCCGAGGGCGGCGTCGCTGGGCAGGGGCGGGAACCAGGAGACGCTGACCGCGGTGCGGGCGCCCTGGAGCACGCAGCCCCGCGGCGACCGGACGCGCAGCACCTGGGAGGCCGGCTCGTCACGGCGCGCGGGCGGGCGCTCCGGGGCCAGCGCGTCGAGCAGCTTGCTCGCGGCCTGCTGGGCGCCCATGCGCTGCCGGCTGGTGGGCCAGTCCTGACGGTCGGGCCATCGGGCGCCGCTCGTCTCGTCGTCCATGTCCATGTTTTCAATCTCCCACTGGGCGTTCGGGCGCGCCGCCGCGCGACGCGGGCCTGCCGGTCACGCGCGGGCGCGAGCGGCGTTACCACAAACGAGCGGGGCCGGCCGGACGGTCGTCGGGCCGGCCCTCGAAACGGGTGCGCCTGCACACGAGGTGCAGGCGCGCCGGCGTCAGCGGCCGAGCTTGACGACGTTCTCCGCCGCGGGGCCCTTCTGGCCCTGCACGATGTCGAACTCGACGCGCTCGCCCTCGGCGAGCGACTTGAAGCCCTGGGCCTGGATGGCCGAGTGGTGCACGAAGCAGTCCTTCTGGCCGTTCTCGGGCGTGATGAAACCGAAGCCCTTGGCGTCGTTGAACCACTTCACGGTGCCGGTCGTACGCATGCGATTGACTCTTTTGATGTAGGGACGAGAAAAGGGCCCTCACGAGAGCGAGGGCCCTTCCCCTTTGCGGTGTATGCGCGGCGCGCATCTGTCGCACTCGGAACCTAATCCGTCTTCGACCCAGCCGCAACGCCGCGGCCAGGAACATGCGTGCGGCCGCGGTCCTTCACCCCGCGCGCGCCTCGCCGGCCGCCGGGTCGAGGCACTGCACCACCGCCGCCACCGCGTCCAGCAGCGCCTCCGCCGCGAACGGCTTCTCCACCAGCCGCGTGCACCCGTCGACCGGGATCTGCGCCCGCGCGTCCGCGTAGCCGCTGAGCACCACCACCGGCAGCGTGGGCCGCGCCGCCCGCAGCCGCGCGATCAGCGCCGGGCCGCCCATCGTCGGCATGCGGAGGTCGGTCACGACCCCGTCGATGCCCGCGCCCTCCACGTCCCACAGCCGCGCCGCGTCCGCACCGTGGCGGGCGGTCAGGACGCGGTAGCCCCCGCGCTCGAGCATGCGGCGGGCGGTGTCGCGCACGCCCTCCTCGTCCTCCACCAGCAGCAGCGTGCCCCGGCCGCGGGGGAGCGCGGCGGCCGCGCCCGCCGCCGGCGACGGCGGCGCCTGGTCGGCGAGCGGCAGCAGGATCGTGAACAGGGCGCCCGCGCCCGGCGCGCTGGCCACCTCGATGGTCCCGCCGCTCTGCTGGACGAGGGCCTGGACGGACGCGAGCCCGAGCCCCGTGCCCGCGCCGACCGGCTTCGTCGTGAAGAACGGCTCGAACAGCCGCGCGCGCGTCGCCTCGTCCATGCCGTGCCCGCTGTCGCGCACCGTCAGCCGCGCGAAGCCGCCGCGCGGCGCCGGCGACGTCGCGATCGTCAAGGTGCCGCCGCTCCCCGCGTGGCCGTGCTGCGCGGTCAGCATCGCGTCGCGCGCGTTCACCGCGAGGTTCAGCAGCGCCTGCTCCAGCTGCCCCGGGTCGGTG
This sequence comes from uncultured bacterium, assembly GCA_966128675.1. Lineage (GTDB taxonomy): Bacteria > Gemmatimonadota > Gemmatimonadetes > Gemmatimonadales > Gemmatimonadaceae > Roseisolibacter. Next base: position 6,474 of record CBHYLO010000080.1, read on the forward strand.
CGCACCACGAGCGGCGCCGGGGAGAGCTCGGTCACGAGCGCGATCTCCGCGCCGATCACGCGGCGCAGCAGCTGCTCGGTGCCGTGCACCGCGGCGTTGAGGTCCACCGGCTGCGCGCGCAGCACCTGCTTGCGGCTGAACGCGAGCAGCTGCCGCACGAGCGCGCGGGCGCGCTCCGCCGCGTGCGCGATCTCGGCGACGTCCTGCTGCCGCGGGTCGCCGGGCGGCAGGTCCTCCTGCAGGAAGCCGAGGCAGCCGGTGATGATGGTCAGCAGGTTGTTGAAGTCGTGCGCCACGCCGCCGGCGAGCTGGCCCACCGCCTCCATCTTCTGCGCCTGCCGCAGCTGCGACTCCAGGTGCACCGCGTCGGTGATGTCCTCGATGGTGCCGACCGCGCCGACGGCCGCGCCGCGGGCGTCGCGCAGCGGCGCCGAGCGCCCGCGCACCCAGCGCTCCTCGCCGTCGGGAAGGCGCAGCCGGTAGTCGCGCGCGTACTCCCGCTCGGCCCGCAGCGCCGCCCGCCAGCTCTCCACCAGCGGAGGCAGATCGTCGGGATGCACGTGCCGCGTCCAGCCGGTGCCGAGCATCTCCGCCTCGGTCGACGCCCAGATCTCCTCCAGGCGCGGGTTGGCGGTGAGCACCCGGCCCTCGCCGTCGGCCGCGAACACGCCCAGGGGGTTGCACGCGTAGAGGGCGCGCAGGCGCTCCTCGACGTGCCGCAGCGCGTGCTCGCGGTCGCGCAGCGCCGCCTTCACGGCGTACCGCTCGGTGACGTCCTGCAGGATGCCGACGGCGCCCTGCGCCGCGCCCCGCGCGTCGTACTGGAAGCTGCCGCGGCCGGCGACCCACCGCTCCGCGCCGTCGCTCGCGCGGCGGACGCGGAACTCGAGGTCGAGGACGGCGCGTGCGTCGCGGGCGCGCACGACCGCCTCCCGCACGCGGGCGCGGTCGTCGGGATGGACGAGATGCTCGAAGAGCGCCGCGTCGCCGGTGAACGCCTCCGGCGCCACGCCGCAGATGCGCAGGTGCGCCGCGTTCCAGCGCACCCGGTCCGCGGCGAGGTCCCACTCCCAGACGCCGATGTCCGCATCGGCGAGCGTGGCACGGAGGCCGGCCTCGCCGGCGTGGACGCTGGGCGCCGGGGAAGACTCCGGAAAGCCGTTCGGCATGACGGTGCGGCGACTGGCGGTGCGGACCCCGGCGGCGTCGCCGGGACGTGCTCTACCTTTCAACCTTGAAAGGTTGCACGCGCGCGCGCCAGGGCCGCCGCCCCGTCCCGCGTCAGCGCGTCGCGGCAGACGTCGCGCGTCCGCCGTCGACTGCGGCAAGGAGCCGCTGCAGGAAGCCGTCGACCGCGCCGTTCTCGATCCACCGCACGACCGCGACGAGGTCGTGGTCCGGATCGACGTACACGACGTTCGTCCCGTTCCCCAGGTGCGCGAACGCGTTCGCGGGCGCGCTCGGCCACCGCTTGCGATCGGTGTTGAGGAACCAGTTCATGAAGCCGTAGTCCGTCTGCGCGGGCGTCGGCGTGAGCGCGCGCGTCACCCACGCGTCGGAGAGGATCTGCCGGTTCTGCCAGCGGCCGCGCCGCAGCGTGAGGTGCCCGAAGCGCGCGAGGTCGTGCGCGCTGATGAACATCCCGCCGCCCCAGTGCCCGCCGCCCGAGACGGACTGGATCGCCTGCCCGTCGACGACGATCCACGCGTCGTCGTAGCCGAACCAGCGCCACGTCGGCGACGCGCCGATCGGATCCATCACGTGCTCGCGCAGCACCTCGGGGAGCGGGCGGCGCCAGACCGACGTGGCCGCGAGCGCGAGCGCGTTCACGCGCACGTCGTTGTACTCGTACGCGCTGCCGGGCGCCTTGCGGGCGCGCGTCGTCCACTCGGCGGGCGTGCCGGTGGGGCGGTCGGCCCACTCGGGCTTCCCCCACAGCGTGCCCTCCCAGTCGCTCGTCTGCCGCAGCAGGTGGTCCCAGGTGATGGTGCGGTTGTGCGGCGAGTCGAACGGGTGCAGCAGCTCGCTCGCGCCCATCCGCTCGGCACGGCGGTCGGTGGGCGACCCGGCCACGCCGACGGTCATCACGGGGCCCACGTAGTCGCGCACGCGGTCGTTCAGGTCGCGGATCAGGCCGCGGTCGAACGCGACGCCGACGGTCGACGAGAGGAAGCTCTTGGTGACGCTGAACGTCATGTCGACGCGCTCGGGATCGCCCCACTCGGCGACGATGTAGCCGTGCCGCAGGATGACGCCCGACGGGTCGCCGCGCTCGGCGAACGGGCCGACGGCCTGGCCGAAGGGCTCGCGCCCGAACGTCTGGTAGTGCGCGACCTCGAGGATGCGCGGCGCCTTGGCCTCGCTGGCGACGGCGAACGCGATCGCCGCGGCCAGGCCCGCGGAGTCGATCCCGACCTGGGCGGGGGCGCGGTGCGCCCAGCGCGGGCCGGGCTCGGGCCAGTACGCGTCGCGGGCGGCGGCACGAGTGGCGGGACGCTGCGCGACGGCGGCGGCCGCCGGCGTGAGCAGCAGGAGGGCGGCGAGCGCGAGGCGCGGCGCGGAGCGGAGTCGGGACATGCGCGGGGCGGGAGCGGAGGGCGGCGACGCGCGGGCGCGCGGCGCGGACTCTACGCTACGCACCGACGCGCGCGGACGCTCACGACGCGGGCGCGCCGGCGTCGGCCGGGGTGGGCTCGCCGCTGCGGAAGCGCGCGCGCCCCTCGCCCGCGAACGCCCACCACCAGGCGACGACGAGCACGAGGAGCACGACGACGATGGCGAGCAGCACCCCACCGCGCAGCTGGCGGTCGGGCGGGCCGGAGCCCGGAGGAAAGGCGGAGGTCATCGCCGGAGAACGCTCGGGTGGCCGCGCACGATCCCACGCGACGTGGCGCGCGGCCGGGGAAGGCCGGTTGGGGCGGATGACCGGCACCCGGCGCCGCGCGGTGCGGCGCCCCCCCCCCCCGCCGGGGCGCCGGTCCCGACTCACCAGGTGGCCTGGAAGTCGTAGTACCCGAACCCGCTCTGCCCGTCCTTCACGCGGATGATCGCGGTGTAGCCGTTGCGCGCGCTGGGCTGCTCGGCGACCCACACGTTGCCGCGGCCCTGGCTGTTGCGGATCGTCACCGTGACGTCGCGGTCGGGGAGGCCGTTGCCGCTGACGCGCGTCTGGACGTCGCGCACCGTGGCGCCGCTGCGCGTCACGTAGTCCACGCGGGTGCCCTGCACGCGGATCTCGACCAGGTCGTCGACCGCGCCGCGCCACTGCAGCGCGCCCGAGCCGTAGCGCGAGTCGCCGTAGCCGCCGTTGTTGCCCCAGCCGCCGCCGTTGCCGTAGCCGCCGTTGCCGCGCCCGTTGTTGCCACGCCCGCGGCCGCGGTCGTCCCAGCGGTCGTCGTCGCGCCCGCGGCCGTTGCTCACGCGGCCGTACCCGCCGCGGTCGTCGCGGTCGTTGCGGCGCCCATCGCCGTAGCTCGTCGGGCTCCAGAACGCGGTGACGCCGTAGCGGTCGTCGCCCGAGCGCTCGTCGCGGATGCGGACGATGGTCGTGTAGTCGTTGCGCGCCGACGGCTGCTGCACGACGTCCACGTCGCCGCGCCCGTCGTTCATGCGCACCGTCACGACGCCCTCGGCGCGCGGCAGCACGCCCTGCACGCGCGCGCGCTCGCGGCCACGCTCGTCGTTCGAGAAGCGCGTGGAGACGTCGTTGCCGCGCATGACGATCAGCACCTCGCGATCGACGCGGCCGTTCCACGTGAACAGGTTGCGCTGCTGCTGCGCGGCGGCGGGCGACGCGCCGGCCGACAGGGTCACCGCGAGCGCGGCGGCCGCACCGCTGAACGAACGAATCTTGGACATGGTTTGCCTCTCCGGCACGACGCGAACCGACTCGTCCCGCCGCTCGGCGCGTCGCACGATGCGGGGAGACGGCGCGGGGTCCGCTGGTGGTGCATTCGCACCGCGCGGCCCTGCGTCCGCCTCCCGGAAAGGCATCGCCGGTGCCCCGCGTCCCGACGCCCGCGCCGCGTCCCGCCGCGACGGCCCAAGCGCCGGCCCGGCAACGAGATGCGCGCAGCGACGACGGCGCGTGGCGACGGAGCGCCACGCGCCGACTGTCCGCGCCGGAGGACGTTCTCGCGTCGCGCGGCGGGTACGAAGGGGAACCCGGAGGTCCCGCGCTCAGACCTCGTCGAGCGTCACGTCGAGCGTCACGTCGAGCGTCACGTCGCGCGACGCGGCGAGCGCGCGGAACGCGGTCGCGAGCGCGCCCGCCGCGGCGCCCGCCGGCGACGCGCGCCCCGTGCCGGGGCCGACGGCGAAGCCGGCCGCCAGCTCCAGGAACGCGCGCTCCGGCGTGACGGCGGGCGACGAGATGAGCAGGAGCCGCGCGGCCGCGAAGCCCGGGTTGCCGAAGCCGTGCAGCGTCCCGCGCGGCGCGAACGCGCAGCCGCCGACGCCGAGCGCCAGGCGCTCGTCGCCGACGCGGACGTCGAGCGCGCCCTCGAGCACGTAGATCGTCTCGTCGTCGCGCGCGTGCAGGTGGTCGGGCACC
>CBHYLO010000081.1:0-10991 GCA_966128675.1 uncultured bacterium
TCCCGACGCCGCCCGCCCCGACGCCGACGCCCGCGGCGCCGCCGCCGCGCGTGCCCGCCACGGACTCGCCGCTCATCAACCCCGCGGTCACGAACGAGTGGCGCGCGGGCATGCAGCGCGCGATGTCCGCCTACGTGAGCGCGATCGGCGCGCGCAGCATGGGCGACCTGCAGCGCGCGTTCCCGTCGATGCCCTCCAACGTGCGGCGCGGCTGGGAGGCGATGTTCGGCGCCGTCGGCAACCTGAACGCGCAGGCGAGCGACGTGCAGGTGACCCCCATCGACGGCGAGACGGGAAGCGGTGAGATGTCGCTCTCCGTCAGCTACAACAATCCGGCGAACAAGCGCCCGTGCACGCAGGTGACGCGCGTGCGCATGCGGCTGGTGCGCAGCGGCGCGACCTGGCAGATCGGGTCCATCCAGCAGCTCAGCAGCTCCAGCAGCTCCGGCTGTCAGGGGTGAGGCGCGAACGCGACGACGCGGGCGCACCGGATCCCCGGTGCGCCCGCGTCGCGTCCGTGCGTCGGCGCCGGCTCAGCGGAACGTCTTCTCGACGCCCAGCGTGTACATCCCGGTCTTCGACTGCATGCCGCCGTCGCCGAGCGGCAGGATGCCGTTGACGATGATGGTCGCGCCGGAGAAGGTGAACTTCGCGCCGGCCGACAGGTTGATGATGTTGTCCTTCCGGTCGGGGATGTCGGTCGCCGCCAGCGTGCTCGCGTTCGCGCCGGCGAACTGGATCATCCGCGGCAGCGTGAGCTTGCTGTCGCCCATCTGCCACTCGGTGATGGCGTCGATGGCGAGCGTCGCGCGCGGCGTGAGCAGCTGATCGAAGCCCGCCGTGAACAGCACGGCGTTGTTCTGCTGGTCGCCGCTGCGGAACGCGAAGCCGCCGTTGGCGTGCGGCGAGAACGCGCCGAAGCGCCCCGACACGATGCCGAGCGCGCGCAGCGCGAACTCGCCGGTGCCCGTGAAGTTGTCGGCGTCGCCCGTCGGCAGGCGCGCGTCGCCGAGGATCGCGAGCCCCATGCGCTCGGTCTGGCTCAGGTTGGCCTTCGCGCGGAGGGCCACGTCGCCGATGCCGGTCTTGCTGCCGTCGGCGCGCGCCGTCGCCGTGTTCCCGCCGCCCACCTCCGCGCCGAACGAATGCGAGCCGCTCAGCGTGCCGTTCACGTTGCGGATGGTGGCCGTGCTCGAGCCGTCGAGCGACGCGTGCACCACCGGGATCGCCACGCCGACGTCGACGCGGTCGGTCAGGCCGTACGTCGCGAACACCGCGGAGGAGAGCAGCGTCAGCTTCAGCGACGGCTGCACGTTGATGTAGTCGTACTCGCCCGCCACGTCGCCGAGGCCGGGCTGCTGCACGTCCTGGTGCGAGAAGTTGAAGCTCAGGTCATCGAGGTTCGTGCCGCGCACGCGGTCGAACGCGAGCCGCGTCGTGTTCACGCCGAGCAGCATGCGGCCGCGCCCCAGCGTCTGCGCCCGCTCGGCGAAGATCGGCCCCGCCGACGTCGCGGTGCTCACCGGCGCGCCCTCGACGAAGCGGAAGGTGGCGCCGCTGGTGGTGGAGCTGATCGGGATGCTGCCGAGCGTCGCGCCGATCGCGCCCGTGAGGAAGCCGAGCAGGTTCTCGTTCGCCTGCACGGCCGAGCCGGTGAAGTGGCTGCCGTGGATGGCGAGAGGCCCCGTGAGCGTCAGGCACAGCGGCTGCCCGCAGCTGCCGAAGCGGAAGAGGTCCTGCACCCGCTGGCTCAGGGTCTGGGCGGAGCCCGGCTCCGCGACGAACACGAGTGCGGCGACCAACGCGAGACCACGACGCATGGCGGCTCCTGGCGTTCGGGAGTTGTGCGCAGCGCGCACGGCGACGGCGCAAGCGAGCGATGCAGCGTCCTGCGGTGCATCCAGCTCTGGAGCTGCCTCGCCAGCGGCGGAGTCCCCTGCCTGGCAGACGCGCGTCACGCGCGCACGGCCGCGTGACGTCGTCGCGGCCGTTCCGCTCGGTGGCTCCGGAGAGCCGTGGCTCACATTGTGGCTCTCAGGACGCTCTGGCAAGCACGCGTTGCGGCGCGTCACGCCTGAGCACGCCGGTCAGTCGCGCAGCGACGCGAGCGCGGCGACGGTACGCGGCGTCAGCAGCGACGCGGCCGCGCCGCGCCGCGCTGCGGCGAGTGAATGACGCTTCACGAACGCGACCCCGCCGCGCGGCAGCACGTCGGCCAGCGCCGCGGGGCCGAGCACGTCGACGATCGTCGCCGTCATGGCCTCGCCGAGGGCGTAGAACGGCCCGGCGCCCGCGACGCCGCGATCCACCAGCGCGTGCGCCGCGGCCGCGTCGCCGCGCTCCACCGCCGCGACGACCGAGTCCATGCGCGCCGCGCCCAGCCGCACCGCGGCCGCGCGCTCGTCGGCGGGCATGGCGCGCGCGGGCGCGATCCAGTTCGCCGTCCCCTCGCTGAACAGCGCCTCCGCCGCGCGACGCAGCACCGAGTCGCGCGCCGTCGCCGCGGGCGCGGAGGGCCGTCGCACGGCCGCCTGCGCCGCATGGAAGGTCTCGTGGGTCAGCGTCCCGCGCAGCCGCGGCCAGTCGTCCTTGAACCACTCCAGGTCGACGGCCGCGACGCCGTTGCTGGCCCAGCCGTCCGCGCCGTCGCCGAAGAAGAGCGAGACCGTGCGCTCGAGCCGCGTGCCGGCGGGCAGGTACGGGGCGATGCGCGCGGCCACGCCGTCGAGCAGCGCGGGCCCGCGCACGTGCAGCGTGTCCAGCAGCGCGCGGTAGCGCGCGTGATGGCGCGCGACGTCGGCGTAGTCGAGGAAGCCCTTGGGGTTCGCCCACGCGTACAGGCGATCGACGGGCAGCGTGCTCGCCGCGCGCGCGAGGTTGAGCGCCATCAGCTCGCGCGTCCACGGCAGCTGGTAGAATCGCTGGTTGCGGTGGGCGAGCAGCGCGTCGAACGCCGGGCCGCGCAGCCGCGCCGCGACGGCCGCGGGCGCGACGTCCGGCGTCCCCACGACCGCGAGCAGCGACTCGGCCGGCGCGAGGTCGAGGCGCAGGGCGAGGGCGACGCCGGGCGCCGGCCGCACGCGCGTGTCGGGTGCGGGGGCGACGTCGCCGGCCGTCGCGCCGCGGAAGTCGGTCGCGTACACCCCGAGCCGCTCCCACCCGTCCCGCGTCGCGACGCGCAGGCGCGCGGCGAGGTACGCGACGCGCACGCGGCCCGCGGGCCCGTCCGCCGGACGGAGGTAGAGACTGTCGGCGAGCGCGCGCGCGCCCGTGAACGGGACGAGGACGCTGCCGTCGGCGAACAGGTACGACGCCAGCACCTGCGCGGCGGCCGGCGCCGACAGCGCGCCCACGAGCGCGGCCAGCTCCGCGCGCTCCGCGTCCGAGAGGTGCTGGCCGAGCCACGTCACCTCCTGCGGCGACGCGCCGGGCGCCGCGGCGAGCTGCGCCCAGGTGAGGGAGGCCGGCGCGGGAGACGGCTGGGCGCGCAGCGGAAGCGCCGCGACGAGCGCGGCGAGGGCGAGGCGAACGAGCATGGCGTGCGGCGGGATGGACGACGGAGGCGCGCGGGCGCGCGGCCTGGCAGGGCCCGAATGATACGGTCCCCGGCCGACGCGTGCCGACCGGGGACCACAGTGGCGATGCGCGCGGCGCGCGCCGCCTCGCGCTCAGCGCGGGCTCGCGTGCGCGGCGATGGCCTGCGGCGGCGTGATGACGCGGCCGAGCGCGGCGATCACGTCGGCGGCCTCACGCGGCAGCGCGTGCGCGCCGGCCAGCTCGCCCGCGAGGCGGTCGGCATCGGCCACCGCGCGCCGCTCGGCGTCGTCCAGCGCGCGCCCCAGCGACCGGACGCCGCGGCCGAAGTGGAAGCTCGCGCGCTCGAGGTCGCGCCCCACCTCCGCCACCGAGCTCACGCGCAGGTTCGCGCTCTCCCACGCCGCGAGCGCGACGTGGTGCTCGGCCAGCACGCGGTCCGCCGCGGCGAACGTCGCGTCGAGCGTCTGGAGCGGCGTCGCCTGCCCGGTGCGCATCGTCGCGACGAAGCCGTCGAGCCGCGACTCCGTGGCCAGCAGCTTCTCCGCCAGCGCGCCGTCCTTGCAGCGCCCGACCTCCTCGCGCACGTGCGCCGACGCGAGCATCAACGTGTAGGCGGCCTCCCGCACCTCGCCGCGCGCCACCCGCTCGCGCACGACGGGAAAGTCCGCCTGGTAGCGGGCCTGCGCGCCCGCGGCGAGGGGCGCGGCGAGCAGCAGGGCCGCGAGGGTCAGGACACGAGTCCGCATGGCGTCCTCCCGCGATGCAAGGGTCCACCACGCGGCGCCGCGCGGGCGCGATCGCCACACGGGCGCCGCGTGTGGACCAACATCGCGGACGCGCGCGGCGCGCGCCGTCGGGATTGCGGAGCGCGCGCCTCGGGGAACGGACTACGCCGCGCGGTGCGCCGGCGGACGCGCTCAGTCGCCCGCGGTCGCCGTCGTCGCCGTCGGGTCCGGCGCGCGCTGCACCAGGTGCGCCACCTGCCGCCCGAGCAGGATGCGCGAGGCCCGCACGTCGTGGCCGACGTCGATCAGCACCAGCGCGAGGTCGCCGACGCCCCACAGCAGGCCGGCGAGCACGATCAGGCGGCTGCTCTCGCCGACGAGCGTCGGCACCGCGTCCAGCCCCTGCTGCATGAGCCCCGTGACCACCTCGGCGACGAGCAGCAGCACCAGGATGATGGCGATCAGGCGGAACAGCTTGGACAGGTAGCGCAGCCCGACGTACGGCTCCAGGTCCGCGTCGCGCACCTGGAAGAGCGGATCGGCGCCCGTGCGGCGGTGCGCGCCGCCGTCGTCGGCGACGGCGGGCGTGGCGCGGCGCGCGCTGGTCACCGCGCGGTCGGCCGGCGTGGTCGCGTCTCGTTCGGTCATCCACCGTCTCCTGTGCCCGTCCACCGGGCGCGGTACCCGCGGGTGTCGATGTGGGCGAACGGGCCGTGCGCCGCGTTCCCCGGGTAGATGCCGACGCCGCCCACGAGCTCGGGGTGCGCCTGCTCCACGCGGTCGACCACCGCGCGCAGCGCCTCCGAGTCGCGGATGTCGATGCGGCGATCGCCGTTCAGGTCGTCCATGCGCCCGTCGCCGTCGTTGTCGATCCAGATGTCGGCCGCGTCGCCGAACATGTGGCGGCTGAGCCCCGCGCGGCCGCGCGGGTCGCCGCCGCCGGTGTTGTACTGTGGCGTGCGGAAGCCGCTCATCACGTGCACGCCGTGCGTGGGCACGCCGCGCGACGCCAGCTCGGCCAGCACCAGCTCCAGCTTGTCCACCAGCTTCGTCTGCACGACGAGGTACTTCGGCCACACGCTCTGCTGGTCGTGCGTGAGGAAGTCGCGCAGCCGGAAGTGCTCGGAGATGCGCGTGTCCTGGTTCTGCGGCGTGACCTCGATCAGCCCCTTCGGCGGCGCGTAGTCGCCGCGCGCGGCCGCGCCCGAGGCGGCGCGGCCCTCGGTGGGCCAGCGGCCGATGAAGTAGCCGCCGATGCGCCCGCCGCGCCGCTCGGAGAGCGGCTTCAGCGTCACGACGTCGAGGTCGGCCACCGGGCGGAGCGCGTTGCCCACGCGCACCGCGAGGCGCGCCAGGCCGCTGACCGTGTCGGCCGGCGTGACGCTGACGGAGGCGCCGGGTGGCAGCACCGCGGCGAGCGAGTCGCCCGGCGCCTGCTGCACCAGCCGCACCTTGCCGCTCGCGCCGCGCAGCGGCACGAACGCCTCCAGCGCGGCGTCGGTCAGGTAGGCCGTGCTCGGCGCGTCGGCGCGGGTGAGCGCGGCGCTGACGGCGCGCGTCGTGGGGGTCAGGCCGGGCTCCACCTCGCCGCCCTGCGCGAAGCGGCCGCCGCGCTCGGCCGCCAGGCTCCAGATCCACGCGATCGCGAGGGTGCCGAGGACGAGCGACGACACCACCTCCAGCCACCGCTCGGCGCGCGGCGACACGCCGGGCCGGTGCCACCAGCTGTCCGCCGGCTCCGGCAGCTGGAGCGCGCGCTCGACGATCGCCGCGAACTCCTCGGTGGCGTGCGCGAGCAGGTGGGGCAGGTCGGTCGGGGTGGCCGCCGCGGCGGCGCTGGCAGACGTGGATCCGCGATGCTGCACCCGGTGGCTCCTCCTCTGGCGGGGCGCCCGGCCGATGGCGGCGAGTGGCGCGACGCCGCGGACGGTTGCGCGAACCGTGCCCGCCGCCGCGTCCGGGCAGGCGGCGTCGGCCGGTGCCGGGACGCCGGAGGGGCCGTCCCGCCCCGCGGAACGGCCCCTCCCATCCCCGTGCCGCCCGCGGTCCGGCGGCGATCGACGCCCCCCGCCGGCCCCCGACCATCGCCTGGAGCTGCGCCGCGTGGCGCTCGGCGTGACCGGCGAGGAAGAGCAGCCACTGCGCGCCGTCCAGCATGCCGAAGTGCGGATGCGGCGCGAAGCGGGCGCGCAGCGCCTCGCCCGACGAGGCCGCGAGCGCGATCGCCTCGTCGCGCGCCGCCTCGAGGCTGGCGCACACGACGCCCGGCCGGCTCCAGCGGCCGAGCGGCTGCAGGCGCTCGGGCGCCTCCAGGCGCACCGTGCGATCGGCGGCGGCGCGCAGCACCTCGGCGTCGGGCGTGCGCGCCGGCGCCGTGCCGGCGCGCGGCCAGGTGAGCAGCGTGCCGCGCACGAACTCCACCACCGACCACTCGGTGAGCGCGAGGTGCTCGAGGATCTCGCACGCGGTCCAGCGGCCGTCCTGGGGGCGCGCGGCCCACGCGGCGGGCGCGACGCCGCGCACGACCTCGCGCAGCCGCTCGCGCGAGGCCCGCAGGCGCTGCGCGACGTCGACGCGCGCGCCGCCCGCGACGCGCGACGCCGGCACGGGCGCGGCGCTCACGAAGGTGGTGTCGACGATGTCGCTGGCGGCGTACAACATGGCTCCCTCACACGACGGACGGCGGCGGACGGCGAGGCGGGGCCGAGGCGCCCGCACCAGGTCTGACACGGCATCCCTCCGGATGGTTTGCCCGCCCGACCTCGATGCACACACTACGGGGCGAACGTCCCGAAGAACGTCCGCCCCGTGTCAGCGACCCGTCACGGAGTCGCCACGCCCGGCACGCGCGCGCGGCGCGCACGCCGCGTCAGCTCACCACGACTCGACGCCGCGGCGCACGCCCTTCGCCTCGCTGCGCAGCTGGCGCCCGAAGTTGAAGTGGATGTAGCCCAGCGCCACGAAGACGCCCGTGAACGCGATGCGCGTGATCAGCGAGTGGATCGTGTCGATCCCACCCGTCTGCCCCGGATGCTGCGGCTGCGTGGCCCAGAGCACGAGGGCGTAGACGGCGACGAGGCCCGCGATCACCACCAGCATCTGGAGGGCGAGCAGGCGGGCCACCTTCGGGGCGAGACGCGGAGACGGCATGCGACGACGGACCTCGATGCGGGAGTGCGGGTGGGGCCGTGCGGCCGCCGGACGACCCGGCGGCCTGGGGAGCGCGTGGCGCGCAGCGAGCGCGAAATCTGACCGGACCGCCGCCGCCGCGCCACGGGTCCGGCAGGCGGCGGCGGGACGCGCCGGTCAGTCCCAGCGCTTCAGCATCATGCGCAGCTCGTCGCGGTGCCGGGTCTCGTCGGCGATCAGGTCGTCGAAGTCCACCGCGAGCCCGTACTCGCCGCACGCCTCGGCCTGGTCGCGCCGTTGCACGTAGCGCTCGACCGTCTCCGTCTCGTCGGCGAGCGCGTTCTGCAGCATCTCCTTCGGGTCCTCCGTGTACTTCACCTTCGCCGGCACCGTCTCGGGCTTCCCGCCCATGTGCACGATCTTGTCGGCGAGGATCTGCGCGTGCCCCAGCTCGTCGGTGATCTCGGCGGTGAAGAACTCGCGCAGCTCCTGGCGGAAGCGCCCCGGGACGGCGCTCGCGTAGGTGCGGTACGTGATGACCGCCTGGTACTCGCGCGCGAGGTCCTCGTTCAGCAGCGCGATGAGCTGGTCCTTCGTGATCTTGTCGGCCATTGGAGCGGAGCGAGTGAGGGGACGTCCGGATCGGCGCGCCCGAGCCGGACGCGCCACCACCGCCCGCGCGGATGGCAAGGAGCGAACCGGAGGCGCGGGCCGCGCGCGGTCAGGCCGCCGCGCCGCCGGCGAGCTCCTCGACGCCCGCCGCGGAGACGCGGTGCGACACCAGCGGGAGCGGGGCGGGCGCCGCGTCGGCGATGCGGACGGCCGCCTCCAGCGCCTGGCGCCCGGCCTCCAGCCCCGCCGCGTCGCGCGCGTGGATGGTGGCCAGCGGCTCGCCCGCGGCCACCGCGTCGCCCGGGCGCGCGGTGATGACGAAGCCCACGGCCGGGTCCACGCGGTCCGCGACCGTGCGGCGCCCGCCGCCGAGCGCGATGATCCCCTTCCCGATTGCGCGCGGCTCGACCTGCGCGACGACGCCGGCGCGCGGCGCGCGCCACACCGCGGTGTGCGGCGCCTGCGGCAGCACGGCGGGATCCTCGACGACGCCGGGATTCCCGCCCTGCGCCTCGATGATCTCCGCGAACTTGCGCGCCGCGCGCCCGTCGGCGATCGCCGCGCGCATCGCCGCGTGCGCCTCCTCGCGCGTCGCGCTCACGCCGCCCAGCAGCAGCATCTCCGCGCCGAGCGCGTACGTCACGGTCATCAGGTCGTCCGGGCCCTCGCCGCGCAGCGCGAGCACCGACTCCTCGACCTCCAGCGCGTTGCCGCACGCGCGGCCGAGCGGCCGGTCCATCGCGGTGATGAGCGCGACGGTGGGACAGCCGTGGTCCGCGCCGAGCGCGATCATCGTGCGCGCGAGCTCGAGGCCGCGCTCCAGCTCCGGCAGGAACGCGCCCGAGCCGCGCTTCACGTCGAGCACGAGGCCCGTGAGCCCCTCCGCGAGCTTCTTGCTCATGATGCTGGCGGCGATGAGCGGGATGGCCTCGACGGTGCCCGTGACGTCGCGCAGCGCGTACATCTTGCGGTCGGCGGGCGCGATCTCGCCCGTCTGCCCGATGAGCGCGCAGCCGAGCGCCTCGACCTGCCGCGCGGCGTCGGCGAGCGAGAGGTCGGTGCGGAAGCCGGGGATCGCCTCCAGCTTGTCGAGCGTGCCGCCCGTGTGCCCGAGCCCGCGCCCCGACATCATCGGCACCGCGACGCCGAGCGACGCGACGAGCGGCGCGAGGATCAGCGACACCTTGTCGCCGACGCCGCCGGTGGAGTGCTTGTCGACGCGCCCGACGCGCAGGTGATCCAGGCGCAGCGTCGCGCCGCTGCGCAGCATCGCGTCGGTGAGCGCGCCCGTCTCGGCGCGATCGAGCCCGCGGAAGTAGATGGCCATCAGCAGCGCGGCCATCTGGTAGTCGGGCACCGCGCCGGCGGCGTAGGCGTCGGCGAGCGCGCGCCACTCGTCGGGCGTGATGCGTCCGCCGTCGCGCTTCCGCTCGATGAGGGGGAGTACGATCATTGCTCGGGTTGCGGGGTACCGTCGATGAGACCGTCCGCAAGTTACCACTGCCTGACTGGAGCAGCAGCATGACGTTTCGTTCCCTGGCCGCCGCCGCGGCGCTCGCCGTCGCGGGCCTCGCCGTGGCCACCCCCTTCGCGGGCGCCCAGACGCCCGCGGAGCACGTGGCGATGGGCGACCGCGAGCGCGCCAGCAACCCGGCGTCGGCGCTGAAGCACTACGAGGCCGCGCTGGCGGCGGAGGCGCGCAGCTACGACGCGCTGGTCAAGGCGTCGGGGACCGCGATCGACGCCGGCGAGGCGAGCCCCGACGCCGAGCGCCGCACGACGCTCTACAAGAGCGGCGAGCAGTACGCGCGCCGCGCCGTCGAGGTCCGGCCGGGCGACGCCGAGGGCCACTTCGCGCTCGCGCGCGCGCTGGGGCGCACCGCGCAGACGCTCGGCTCGCGCGAGCGGGTGAAGTACGCGGGCGACGTGCGCACGCAGGCCATGGAGGCGCTGCGGCTCGACCCGAAGCACCCGGGCGCGCTGCACGTGATGGGGATGTGGAACGCGGAGATCATGCGCCTCAGCGGCGTGACGCGCTTCATGGCGAAGAACTTCCTCGGCGGGAAGGTCTTCGACTCCGCGAGCTGGAACGACGCGCAGCGCTACCTGGAGCAGGCGGTGGCGGCGGAGCCGAACCGCCTCGTGCACCGCATCGACCTGGCGGAGGTCTACGCGGACCGGAAGAACGCCGCGACGGCGCGCGAGCAGGTGGAGTGCATCCTCAAGGCGCCCGTGACCGAGGTGAACGACGCGAAGTACAAGCGGCAGGCGGAGGCGCTGCAGAAGCGGCTCTGACGCGCGGCAGTCACCGAGCGCCGCGGGCTGCGGGTCCGAACAGCGAGGTGCGATGACAGGATGACCAGGAGGCTCCGCGTGGCGCACTGCTCCAAGCGCCGGTGCGGAGCCTCCTGGTCATCCTGTCTGCCCTTGCGGTTGCAGGCTGGCGAATGGGTTCAGGATCCGCAGTCCGCAGCCCGCTTTGCCGTTCTCACCCGTACATGCGCGCGCGTGCCCGGGCCTCGCGGCGCCGCGCCTCCCACGCGTCCTCGGCGGCCCAGCGCCCGCGCGTGAGCTTGCGCTCGATCGTCGTGCGGCCGGCGTGGGCCGACTGGCGCATCACGTCGCCCCAGTCGTCGAAGCGGTCGGCGACCCGGGTGCCGGCGCGGCGGGCGCCGCGCGCGAGGCGGACGCGGGTCTCGAAGCCGCTGGTGGGCGCCATCAGCAGCGCGGTGCCGGCGCCGAGCAGCGCCCCGATCGCCAGGCCGGCCCCGAACGCCCCGACGCGCCGCCAGTCGGTGCCGCCGCCGCCCATCCCCTCCTCGCGGTCGGCGCTGCGGCGGGCGGCGAGGCGCTCGCGGACGCTGTGCATCCCGTCCCGCACGCCGTCGCGCACGCCCTGCACCCCGCCGCGGACGCCCTCGCCGACGTCGCGCGCCCGCGCGGCGGCGAGGCGCGGCAGGGCGCTCAGCCGGCCGGCGACCAGGGCGG
>CBHYLO010000082.1:0-10860 GCA_966128675.1 uncultured bacterium
CAGCGCGCCGCTCGCCAGCTGGTCGGCGACCGCCGCGCGCGACACCACCGCGAGCCCGAGCCCCGCGAGCACGGTCTGCTTGATCGCCTCCGTGCTCCCGAGCGTCAGCGCGACCCGCGGGACGAGGCCGAGGGGGCGGAAGGCCGACTCCGCGACGACGCGCGTGCCCGCGCCGCGCTCGCGGAGGATGAACGGCTCCTCCGCGAGCGCGCTCGCGGGCACGTCCGCGCGCCCGACCAGCCGGTGCCCCGGCGGCGCGATCACCACCAGGTCGTCGGTGCGCCACGGCTCCACGGCGATGCGCGGGTGCCGCACCGGCCCCTCCACCAGCGCCACGTCCAGCCGCCGCTGCAGCAGCAGCCGCGCGACCGCGCGCGTGTTCGCGCTCGTCACCCGCAGCGCGACGCCCGGGTGCGCGGCGTGGAAGGCGCCCAGGAGCGTCGGGAGGAAGTAGGTGGCGACGGTCGTGCTGGCGCCGATCCGCAGCACGCCCGCGTCCAGCCCGCGCAGCGCGCGCAGCTCCTCCTCCGCGCTCCGCTCGACGGCGAACAGCTCGCGCGCCCGCGCGTGCAGCGCGGCGCCGCCCTCGGTCAGCCGCACGCCGCGCGCGCCGCGCTCCAGCAGCGGCAGCCCGACGTCGCGCTCCAGCCCCGCCACCGCCTTCGAGACGGCGGGCTGGCTGAGGTGAAGCACGCCCGCCGCCCGCGAGAAGCCGCCCTGGTCGGCGACGGCCACGAAGACGCGCAGCTTCTGGAGGTCGAGAGCCATGCGTCAAGGTAATGGCCGCATGACGACGATGTCTTGGACTTATGGTGACGCGCCGGAGATCGTTCGGGGATGCCCGCCCGTCCCACCGAGCCGTCCATCCCGTCCGGCACCCTCGCGCGGCTCGCGCCCGGCCTCGCCCTCGCCCTCGGCGTCGGCGCGGTCGCGTGGGCCGTCGCGTGGGCCGAGTCGCGCGCGTTCGGCCATCCGGTCGTCGAGGCGCTCGTCGTCGCGATCCTGGTCGGGATGCTCGTGCGCACCGTCTGGACGCCGCCGGCGCGCCTGTCGCCCGGCGTCGGCTTCGCGGCCAAGGAGGTGCTGGAGGTCGCGGTCCTCCTGCTCGGCGTCTCTGTCGACCTGCCGCTGCTGCTGCACGCCGGGCCCGCGCTCGCCGTCGGGATCGTCCTGCTCGTGGTCCTCGGGCTCGCGCTGAGCTACGGGCTCGGACGCGTGCTCGGGCTGCCGCACAAGCTCGCGGTGCTCGTCGCCTGCGGGAACTCGATCTGCGGCAACTCCGCCATCGCCGCCGTCGCGCCGGTCATCGACGCCGACCCGGAGCACGTCGCGTCGTCCATCGCCTTCACGGCGATCCTCGGCGTCGCGGTGGTGCTCGGGCTGCCGCTGCTGGTGGAGCCGCTGGGGCTCTCGCTCTACCAGTACGGCGTGCTCGCGGGGCTCACGGTCTACGCGGTACCGCAGGTGCTCGCGGCGGCGTTTCCGGTGAGCGTGCTCTCGGGGCAGGTGGGGACGCTCGTGAAGCTCGTGCGCGTGCTGATGCTCGGTCCCGTGGTCGTGTTCTTCGCGCTGCGCCACCGCGCGGCGCGCGCCGGCGTGGCGCGCGCCGGCGCGGCGCCGCGGCTCGGCGTCGCGCGCCTGGTGCCGTGGTTCATCGCGGGCTTCCTCGCGCTCGCCGCGCTGCGCTCGACGGGCGTGATCCCCGCCGCGGTGGCGGATCCGGCGCGCACCGTCTCGGGCTGGCTCACGATCGTCGCGATGGCGGCGCTCGGCCTCGGCGTCGACCTGAGGGCGATCGCGCGCGTCGGCCGGCCCGTCGTCGCGACGGTGACCGGATCGCTCGTCGTGCTCGTGATGCTGAGCCTCGCGCTCATCCGCGGGCTCGGCATCCGCTGACGCGCGGCACGCGTCAAGGCGCGCGGCAGGGCGCGCGTCAGAGTGTCT
Source organism: uncultured bacterium (assembly GCA_966128675.1). Lineage (GTDB taxonomy): Bacteria > Gemmatimonadota > Gemmatimonadetes > Gemmatimonadales > Gemmatimonadaceae > Roseisolibacter. The sequence continues at coordinate 1,945 of CBHYLO010000082.1, forward strand.
TCAGGTACTCCACCAGGTCGCGGCGCTGCGCGTCCGTGAGGCGCAGGCTGCGCACGCGGTCGTAGTGCGCGACCACGTCGGCGAGCGTGCGCGCGCTGCCGTCGTGGAAGTACGGCGCGTGCTGCCACAGCCCGCGCAGCGGCGTGGTGCGGTACGCCCTGCGCGCGGTGCGCGCCGCGTAGCGCGGGTCCATCCCCGTCTCCGACGCCGCGTGCAGCGTGCCCGCGTTGACGTCGGTGAACGTGGTGCCCGCGTGGCAGGTCGCGCACTGGCCCTCGCGCGCGAACACCGTGCGTCCGCGCTCCGCCGCGGCCGCGTCGAAGCTGCCCGGCGGCGGCGCGGGCTTGTCGAGGCTCAGCTGGTACGCGCGCAGCGCCGGCAGCTTCGGCGTCACGAGGTCCGGCGACTGCCGCACGCTGATGCCCAGGCGCGGATCGTCGAAGTTTCCCTGCCCGTGCATCTGCGTCACCGCGACGTACGCGTTCCAGTACGACACCGGCCCCTCGGCCGTGAACGTCTCCATCGCGACGCCGCGCAGGCCGTACGCGGGCGGCAGCACGAGCGGCGTGCTCTGGCCGTCGAAGTTGATGCGCGGGTCGTACTTCCCGGGGCCCCACGTGCGCAGCACGGCCTTCACGTTCTCCGCGACCGCCGGCGAGAGCGCGACGATCGCGCCCGGGTTCAGGTCGCCGTTCGGCCACCCGTCGCGCCGCCGGCCGATCCCCTTCGCGAACGCGTCGTCGACGGTGGAGTGGCACAGCGCGCAGGTGACGCCGAGCCGCACCAGCGTGTCGCGGCCGGCCACGGTCTGCACCTGGCCCTTCAGCCCGACGACCGCGTTCAGCTTCAGCAGCGCGAGCGTCGTCGCCGTGCTGTTGAGGTCCACCGCGCCCGCCGCCAGCGCGTCCTTCACCGCCTGCGGCAGCGCGTCCGCGTCGACCTTGAGGCCGACCGACAGCGCCACCGCGGGCGTCACGGCGCGCTGCACGACCTCGTGCATCCGCAGCGTGTCGGTCCAGTACTTCTCGTCGCCGAAGGTGTCGAACCGGAAGATCTCGCGCCCGTCCGCGACGAGCGCGGGATCGAGCGGCTCGGGCGATGGCTCGGTGGGCGCGTCCTCGCCGCCGCAGGCGGCGAGGGCGCCGACGCACGCGAGCGCGAGCAGCGTGCGTCGCATGGTCACCGCCCCGCGATCTGCTTCTCGAGGTTCTGCGCGGCGAGCATGTGCGCCTGGAACGCCGGCGCGACCTGCACCACCAGCGCCTTCACCTCGGCGTTCCGGATGGCCGGGAGGAGCGTGCCCTGCACGGCGTCGATCACCGCCTTGTGGAACGCGACCTCGTGCGCGAGGAACGCGCGGTCGAACGCGGCGCCCTTCAACGCGCGCAGCGACTTCATCGCCGCCGCGTGGTCCTTCGCGCCCTGGTCGGGCTTCGGCGGGGTCGGCGTGACGCCGAGCTTCGCGGCGAGGTCGCGGCCCTGCTGGCGGACCTGCGCGTGGTCGCGGGCGAGCATCGCCCCGAAGTCGCGCACCTGCTTCGAGTGGCCGCGGGTGGCGGCGAGGCGGCCCGTCTCGATGTCGGCCGTGTTCGCCCCGTCGAAGATGGCGACGATCGTCGGGTCGTCGAGCGCCTGCGCCGCGGCGGCGCGGGGCGCCGCGGCGGAGAGCGCGACGGCGGCGGCGAGGGTGCAGACGGTGGCGACGGTGGTGAAGCGGGTGCTGCGCATACCGACCTCCGGGTGGGTGCGTGGGAGCGGTGCTGCCGGACCTGCGGTAGGTATGGCGCTGGCGTTGTGATAAGTCAAGAACATATTTGACTTATTGGACGCTCGGGGATTCGTGGGCTACCATTCACCCGTCCCGCACCCGCACCGACCCATGACCGCGATCGAGCTCGGCAGGCGCTTCCTGGAGACCACGCGCGGGCAGATCGTCGCGCTGCTGCGGCGCGGCGCCCGCACCGTGGAGGAGCTGGCGCGCTCGCTCGGCCTCACCGACAACGCGGTCCGCGCCCACCTCGCCACGCTCGAGCGCGACGGCATCGTGCGGCAGGAGGGCGTGCGCCGCGGCCAGGGGGCGGGGAAGCCGGCCGTGCTCTACGACGTGCACCCGGGCGCGGAGCCGCTGCTGTCGCGGGCGTATCCGCCGGTGCTGAGCGCGATGCTCGAGGTGCTGGTCGACGAGCTGCCGGCCGAGCGCGCCGATGAGCTGCTGCGCGAGGTCGGCCGGCGGCTGGCGCGCGACGTCGGCGGGCGCGCGGCCGGCGACCTGGAGGCACGACTCGGCGCTGCGGCGGCGGTCCTCAACGCGCTCGGCGGGGAGGTGGACGTGGTCCCGGACGGCGGGAGCTACCGGCTCCGCGGCTACGCCTGCCCGCTCTCGGCCACCGTCGCGCGCCGGCCCGAGGTCTGTCGCGCCGTCGAGGCGCTGGTGACCGAGGTCGCCGGGACGCCCGTGACCGAGTGCTGCGACCGCGCCACCCGCCCGCGCTGCTGCTTCGCGGTGACGCCGGCGGTGACCCCGGCGGTGACGCCGTCGGTGACCCCGGCCGGCTGACCGTTCGACCCGGGTCGCCCTGGCACTTGTCCTGCTCTCTCAGTGATGAGAAGTTGTTTGACCGCTCATCGGCCGGTTCGGAGGCGATGGGCGTGGCAGATGCCCCAGCCCGAGTCCCGCGGCGTGGACGCTCCCGACCATGACGCGGCTCGACGGCTCTCAACCCGACGGAGACAGCGCATGAGCACGGTCCGCCTCGCCATCGTCTACTACAGCACCTACGGCACGAACCACCAGATGGCGGAGATCGCCGCGGAGGCGGCGCGCGCGGCCGGCGCGGAGGTGCGCGTGCGCAAGGTGCGCGAGACCGCGCCCGAGGGCGTCGTCGCGGGGCAGGACGCGTGGCGCGCGACCGCGGAGCGGACCGCGCACGTGGAGGAGGCGACCAACGCGGACCTGGAGTGGGCGAACGCGTTCCTCTTCAGCGCGCCCACGCGCTACGGCGGCGCGGCCAGCCAGATGCGCGCCTTCATCGACCAGACGGGCCCGCTCTGGGCCACGGGCAAGCTCGCCAACAAGGCGGCGAGCGCGATGTCGAGCGCGCAGAACGCGCACGGCGGCCAGGAGACCACCGTGCAGTCGCTGAACAACATGTTCGCGCACTGGGGCTGCATCCTCGTGCCGCCCGGCTACACCGATCCGGTCACCTTCCAGTCGGGCGGCAACCCGTACGGCGTCACCGTGACGGCCAACGGGCAGCCGATCCCCGACGCGGTACAGGAGGCGATCCGCCACCCGGCGCGCCGCCGGGTGGAGTTCGCGGGGAAGATCGGGGGCTGACCCGCGCGGCGGGTCGACGCGAGTCGAGGCGGGCCGCGCGCGCCCGCGTCGGCCCGCGTCAGCCCGCGTCCGTGGGGCCGGCGAGGATCCGCTGGATGCCGGCCTCGGTGCTGGCCGCGGGCGCGCCGGCGAGGTCGGGCGCGAGCAGCTGGGGCGGGAGCGGACGGCCGTTGATGATGCTCGTCAGCGCCTCGGTCAGCAGCGCCTCACGCGCGGAGGAGGGCGTGTACGACGTCGCGGGCTCGCGGCGGCTGTCCTGGATGGTGCTCATGCGGCGCTCCGGGATCGGGGTCGTCCCCAGTATCGGGACGCGCCGGGACGCCGAACAGGGTCGAATTCACCAGGGGCCGGTCTGGCCGCGCCGCGCGTCCGCGCCGTCCTCCAGGGCCCGCCGCACCGCGTGCGCGAGCCGGCTCGCGGTGAACGGCTTCTCCAGGAAGCTGGCGCCCGCGTCGCCGAGCCCGCGCCGGAAGATCTCGTCGTCGGTGTAGCCGGACATGTAGAGCACGCGGATGTCGGGATGCCGCGCCGCGAGCCGCTGCCCCAGCGCGTGGCCCCCGAGCTCCGGCATGACGAGGTCCGTGAGCACGAGGTCGAACCGCGCCGCGCCCCGGGCGGCCACGTCCTCCACGATGCGCAGCGCCTCGGCGCCGTTGGCCGCCTCGTGCACGACGTAGCCCTGCCGCTCCAGCATGCGGCGCAGCGCCGCGCGCACCTCCGCCTCGTCCTCGACCAGGAGGATCGACTCGGCGCCGGTGGGGAGCGCGACGGGCGCGGGCGCGGCCGGGGACGGGACCGGCGCGTCGACCGCCGGCAGCAGCACCGTGAAGCGGCTGCCCAGGCCCGGCGTGCTGTCGACCGTGACGACGCCGCCGGACTGCTCGACGATCCCGTAGACCGTCGCGAGGCCGAGCCCCGTGCCGTGGCCGGCCGTCTTCGTCGTGTAGAACGGCTCGAAGATGCGCGGCAGCACGTCGGCCGGGATGCCGACGCCGTCGTCCTCGACGACCAGCGCGACGCGGCGGTCCTCCGACGGGCCGACGCGGCGGTTCTCGGTGCGCAGGCGGAGCGTGCCCCCGTGCGGCATCGCGTCGCGCGCGTTCACCGCGAGGTTCAGCAGCACCTGCTCCAGCTGCCCGGGGTCCGCGATCACGGCCCACGCGTCCGGCGCGAGGTCGGTGGCGAGCGCGATGTCCTCGCCGATCACGCGGCGCAGCATGCCGGCCACGCGCGCGACCTTCGCGTTCGGGTCCAGGCGGCGCGGCCGCAGCATCTGCTGCCGCCCGAACGCGAGCAGCTGGCGCGTGAGCTCCTGCGCGCGCCCCGCGGCGCGGAGCACCTCGTCCAGGTCCGCGCGCGCGCTGGTGCCGTCCGCGAGCTCGTCGGCGAGGAAGCCGCCGAAGCTCTGGATGACCATCAGCAGGTTGTTGAAGTCGTGCGCGACGCCCCCGGCGAGCTTGCCGACCGCCTCCATCTTCTGCGCCTGCCGCAGCCGCGCCTCCAGCTCGCGCTGCGCGGTGAGGTCCTTGGCGATGCCGAACACGCCCACGACGTCGCCGCCGACGACGATCGGCACGTTCGTGACGCCCACGCGCACCACGCGCCCCGACCGGTGGCGGATCCCGAGGTCGACCCGCACCGCCTCGCCGCCCAGCGCGGCCTCGAACGCGGCGGCCGCGGCGGCGCGGTCCTCGGGGATCACGATCGGGCTGGCCGCGCCGGCGAGGATCTCCTCGCGCGTGTACCCGGTCAGCGTCTCCGCGGCCGGGTTCGCGCTCGTGAAGCGCAGGTCGCGGCCGAAGCTGTAGACCGCGTCGGGGTTCTGCTCGAACAGGGAGCGGAAGCGCTCCTCGCTCTCCTCCAGCCGCCGCTGCGCGCGGTGCAGCTCCGTGACGTCCATGATCAGCCCGTCGCAGACGACCGTGCCGTCCGGCTGCCCGGTGTTGCGCGCCGCGATCTGCGCGAACCGCTCCTCGCCCGTGCCCAGCACGACGCGCCCTTCCCAGCGGAACTCCTCGCGCCGCGCGACCGCCTGCAGGCCGATGGCGCGGAACCGCGCCTGCTCGTCCGGATGCACCAGGCGCAGGAACACCTCCGGATCCGCGAGCGCGTCCTCCGGCGCGACGCCGAACAGCGTGCGCGCCCCCTCGCTCACCAGCGTGTAGCCGCGGCTGCCGTCGGTCCGGTAGACGAACTGGTAGACGACGCCCGGGACGCTGGACGCGACGTGCCGGTGCCGCGCCTCGCTCTCGCGCAGCGCCTGCGTCGCCGCCTCGCGCTCGGTGACGTCGCGTCCGACGGCGTGCACGCGCCCCTCGGCGTCGGGCGCCGCGAGCTGCCACGAGATCCAGCGGTCCGGCCCCCGGCCGCCGCGGGCGCGCAGCACGAGGCCCTCCACCGCGCGTCCGCGCACGACGTCGGCCCACGCGGTCGCGAGCGTCGCCCGGTCGTCGGCGTGGATGCACGACGCGAACGAGCGGTCGTGCGGCGCCGCCGAGGACGACCGGCCGGTGGCGCGGTCGAACGCCGGGTTCGCGTGTCGCACGGCGCCGCCGACGTCGACGACGCACAGCAGGTCGCTCGCGTGCGCGAAGAAGTGCGCGGCCGCCGCGCGCGCGCTGCGGGCGTCGGGATCGAGCAGGGAGGTGGCGGGCGACGGCAACGGCAACGACGACGGCGGTTCGGCGGGAGGGGCGTCGTGGCGAGGACGAGCGGCGGCGCCCGCACGGCACGCGCCGCCGCTACGCCCGCGCCGCGCCGCGCGCGCTCACTGGCCGACGGCGTCCGCGCTCGAGAGCTGCCGGGCGCGCGCGCTCGGCAGCACGATCCGCTGGCCCGGCCGGATCACTGCGCGCGACATGCCGTTCGCGGCGAGGATCTGCTTCACCGTCAGGCCGCGCGCCCGCGCGATGTCCCACAGCGTGTCGCCCGCGCGCACGCGGTAGCGCTGCGAGGCGGCGCTCGCGACGCGCGTGCTCCCCCGCGTCGGGCTGCTGCGCGTCGGGCCGCTGCGCGTCTTCGGCCGCACCTGCGGACGCGCCTCCCCCGGCGCCTCCTTCCGCACCACGAGGCGCTCGGCGCGCGGCGCGTCGGCGACCGTCGCGAGCGACTGCAGGGCCACCGTGGACGGCGACGCCGGCTGCCCGGCCGCGTACCGCGTGTAGGCCGTCGGGTAGACCGCGACGTGGAAGTGCGGCGGCCGGAACTCCTCGGTCGCCTCCAGCACGCCCGCCTCCTCCAGCTCCAGCAGCGTCGCGCGCAGCCAGCGCAGGCAGCGGCCGCGCGGCTTGTGCAGGTCGATCGCCATCCCGGTCGGGTGGACGCTCTGCGCGACGCTGTTGCGCGGCTGGCGCGTGGTGGGCCGCGCGGCGCTCGTGACCATCAGCGGCGCGCCGCAGGCCGCCCGGTGCTGCCGGCCCAGCGCGAGGACGAACGCCTCGGTCGCCGGGGTGACGTACGGGAAGGCGACGCGGCGCAGCGTGACGTCGCGGCCGGGCGTGAGCCGCACCAGCGCGCCCGCGTCGGCCGCGGTCCGCACCTCGGCCGGCGTCTCGTGGAAGGCGAGCGACTCGCGCTGCGCCTCCTGGTACATGCGGTCCACGCTCTCGGGCGAGCCGCGCAGCGACTGCGCGCGCGCGGCGCCGGCGCCGGCCGTCAGGGCGGCCAGCGCGAGGGCGAGACGGACGGGAAGGCCGTGTGCGGGAGACGGGCGCACGGAGTCGGAGCGGCTGGTGGCGACGGGCGTGGAGCGGTCCGGGCGGGACCGGCGCGAATGGTACACGCGCGGGGCGGTGTCGTGCATCGGTCGACCGACCCCCTGCGGCGCGGGCCTCCCTCTCGCAGACGACCCATCCGCGGAGACTTCACGCCTCCGCGCGCGCCGGCCGCCGAACGCGGTCTACCCCGCGCACTCGATGGGGCCGAGGGCGGCGTCGGGCCGGGCCGTCGCCCGCGCGACCCGCGACGCGAACGCCTCGGCCTCCGGGGCGCCCGCGCGCCAGGCGCGCACGCGGCCGCGGCGCCGGATGTCGGCCACGTGCGCCAGCTCGTGCGTCAGCACGCGCACCGCGCACTCGTGGCGCGACGCCGGGATCGCCCAGTACGCCGGGCGCCGCCACGCGCCGGGCGGCGTGGGCGCCGGCGCCGGGGCGGGGCCCAGGGGGACGTAGGGTGACAGGACGACCAGGCCGTCCAGGAGCCGCGTGGTGGCGCGCGACCAGCGGGGCGAGGGGTTCGCCCACCAGCAGGCCCGCGTGCGGCAGAGCAGCACGGGCTGTCGCTCCGGGATCGCGAGGCCCGCGCGGCGCACGCGACGGGCCGCCTCCTCCGCGACCGGGACGATCGCGGGGTCCACCCGCCCGTCGCCCCGCACCACGACCACGCCGGTGGCGACGGGCACCACCCGGCGCCCCGGCAGCAGCCGGGGCCACCACACCCCCAGCGCCCCGACGCCGAGGGCGAGCCCCACGACCCACGGCCGGACGCGGGGACGCGGTGCCGGCGGCAGGGCGGAGGCTGCGGGGCGGGGCACGGGGGGAGACGCGGAGGGTGCCGCGAGGTCACGCCCGGGGCCGGCGGGAGGCTGCGCCGACCGGCCCGGCACGTCGCGTGCACCGCACTGCCGGTTGCCCCGGCCCATCACCGACGAGCGCGGATCGGCTCTCCGCGCGTCATCTCACTGGAGGATCCCGTGCATCAGCGTCACGTCGCCCTGCGCGCGCCCCTTGGCGCTGCGCTCGCCCTGTTCCTCGCCACGGCCTGCGGCGGCGCCGGCGAGAAAGGCCACGACAGCGCGGCCGTCGCGGACTCCGCCGCCAACGCGACCGCGGCCCAGACCGGCGCCACGCCCGCCGCCGACGAGATCGACGTCGAGGAGCTCCACCTCGGGAAGGCGCTCAAGCCCGACAGCTCCGTCGTCGACGACACCGACGACTTCAAGACCGGCGACACGATCTACGCCGTCATGGAGACCGACGCCAACGAGTCGGGGAAGGAGGTCGTCGCCCGCTGGACGATGGGCGACAACGACCAGCTGATCTCCGAGGAGACGCGCACGGTCGTCACGGGCGACAAGGCGCGCACGGTCTTCAAGGGCAAGGCCGGCGGCTGGGCGCCCGGCAAGTACCACTTCCGCGTGATGTACAACGGGAAGGAGGCGAAGTCCGCGGAGTTCGAGGTCAAGTGACCTGAAGTCGCCGGCGGGCACGCAGCCCTCGGCGCGCGCACGGGCGCCCCACCATCACGGTGGGGCGCCCGTGCCGTTCATCCCGGCGTCGCGATCCGTCCGGGGCCGAGCGGGCGCGGCACGGTGGCGGCGTCCACCTCGCGCCGGGCGTCGGCGAGCCGGCTCGCGTCGTCGCCGATCGCGCGCGCCGCGTCCAGCAGCGTCGTGAGCGGGGCGAGGTCGCTCGCGTCGGCGTGCAGGCGCAGCAGGTCCAGCCGGATCCCCTCCAGCGCCGCGACGCTCTGCGACAGGTGCGACGCGGCCGTCCGCCGCCGCGCGCCCAGCAGGTCGGCGTCGCGCGAGGCCGACGGCGCGAGCACGCCGACCAGGTCGAGCTCCGCGCGCGCCTCCGCGG
>CBHYLO010000083.1:0-10843 GCA_966128675.1 uncultured bacterium
AGGTTCACGTACGTCCGCGGCAGCTCGGCCGGCGCCGCGAGCATCGTCGTCGACGACGTCGTCGGCTCGGTCGTCGGCGTGGTGGTCGTGGGCGTGGTGGTCGTCGGCGTCGACGTGGTCGGCACGCTCGTCGTCCCGCTGCCCACCGTCACCGTCGCGCTGGCGAGCGGATAGTCGGTCGTCTGGGCGGCGCCGTAGATCTGCGTGGTGCCCGTGCCCCGCGCCGTCACCTTGCCCGTCCAGGGCTCCACCGTCGCGACGGCGGCGTTCCCCGTGTACCAGTAGATCGCGACGTTGGCCGTGATCTTGGTGCCCGACGCCGTCAGCCGCGTCGTGTCGCCAATGGCGAGCGCGACCGTGGCCGGCGCGATCGCGATCGGCGCCGTGGTCGTCGTCGACGGCTTCGCCGCGCTCCCCGCCTCGGTCACCGTCAGCTCGCCGCTGGCGACCGCGTAGCCCGTGGTCTGCGCGGCGCCGAAGATCGTCACCGTGCCCAGCGCGCGCGCCGTGATCTTGCCCGTCCACGGCTCCACGGTCGCGATCGCCGCATCCGACGAGTACCAGTAGATCTTGACGCTCGGATCGGTGAGCGCGGTGCCGACGGCCGTGAAGTGCAGCGTGTCGCCGACGCCCGCGGTCATCGTGGCCGGCGTGAAGGCCAGCGGGAGCGTGCTCGCCAGGACGTCGCTGGCGCCGGCGCCGATCATGTCCCGCAGCGCGGGAGCCGCGGCGGACGGCGGCGTGATCGTCGGGGAGTCGCCCGTGCAGGCGGCGGCGCCGAGCAGCACGGTGAGGAGCGCGGGCGTCGCACGCACGCTTCGGAGCAGGACAGCAGGACGCATCGGGGGGGCAACGGGAAACGGCTCGGTCTCGTGAGACGAGGCCGAGGGCTGCCGTGGGTGGAGCTGGCAGCGAGAGGCGGGAGGAGCCCGAGCACGACGTGTCGCGACGGGCCACCAGCACGACGACGGCTGTGGCGCCGGTGCAACGCTGGCGGGGAGCAACCTAGGCCGCCGAATCACCGAGTCGGTGTCTGACGTCACACGCCGCGGCCATCTACACGAAGATGTCACGCGAAACGCCCATGGGACCGCGGGTTTCGCGCGACGCGCCACGGCGCGCAAACACCCGAGGGGCCGACGTGCGTCGGCCCCTCGGGTGTCTGCATGACTCGCGTGTCAGACGTTCATCGCCGTCGTGCGCGCGCGGCCGCGTCGACGACCGCCGGCCGCAGCGTGTGGGCGACGCGCGCGGCGCCGCCGTCGGTGAAGTGCGCGAAATCGACGAAATCGTCATCCACGGGGCGGCCGCGCAGCGACTCGGCGACGTCGGCCACGACGACGGCGGAGTCGCGCGCGACGCGCAGCACCGTCTCGCGCGCCAGCGAGTCGAAGGCCACCAGCACCGGTCCCGACGCGCGCGGGAAGAACTTCTCCCACTGCACGAGGCGCATCGCATCCGGCCGCGCCTGTCCGTAGAACGCGTTCGCGTGCGTGGCGAGCACCGGCTCCGCGCCGATGGCGCGGATGGCGCCCACGGCGCGGCGCAGCTCCGCGTCGAACCGCGCCAGGCGATCCGCCGGCGGCGCGTCGAACCGCCAGCCGGCTGGCCGGGCGGCCAGGGTCGCGCGCGTCTCGCGCGCGCGCAGCCACGTCTCCACCGCGTCCGGCACGAGCGTCTTGAGCTGCGTGCGCAGGCGCTGCGCGGCGCGCGGATGGAACGCGTAGCGCAGCGGCAGCTCGGCCGCGCGCCCGCTGCTGTCGGGCCGCGCCAGCGTCGGCGGCTCCAGGTCCAGGTAGCCCGCCGGCGACGCGTACAGCACGACGACGTCGAGCGCGTAGCGCGCGAGGCGCAGGCGGACGTCCTGCACGGTGGTGGGCAGCGACATGCCCGGCAGCGCCGCGTTCAGCACCTCGTAGCGCGGGCCCGCGGCGGCCCCGCCGACGTTCAGCGAGTCCTCCAGCTGGCGCGGATACTCCCGCGCGGGCGACTCGTAGAGCCCGAACGTCTCCGAGGCGCCGATCGTGGCGACGCGCAGCGTGCCCGCGGGCTTCGCCAGCGCGACCTCCGGGCCGCGCGTGCCGAGCGCGTTCATGACCCACTTCTGGTAGCGCGCGTTGGCGCGCCCGTGCGCGCCGTCGGCGTCGCGCACGATCAGGTCCGACTGCGAGCGCAGGCGCGACGCGAACGGCGTGCGGAAGCGGATCCAGTCCTCCACGCGCACCGTGAGCTCGAGCGCGACCGCGACCACCGCCAGCAGCGCCACGCCCTCGAGGAGGCGCCGCGCGGGGCCCGCGCGGCGGCGCGGGACGTCCGCCGGATCGGGGGTGCGCGGCGCGGTCGCCGGCGCGGGCTCGGTCCGCATCGGCGCGGTGGGGGCCATGGAGGGGATGGAAGCGCGCGGGCGCTCGCTGACCGGCATGTCGACCGCTCCCGTCAGAACTGGAAGTAGAGGAAGGGCGACGAGCGCGTGCCGAAGATCAGCGCCAGGCTGGCGCCGAACACGCCGGCCGCCAGCACGCGCTGCCGGAACGACGGGATCTCCCACGACAGGTCGAAGGCGTTCGGGCCCTTCATCGCCCACAGCGCGGCCAGCGCGAGCAGCCCGCCCGCGAGCAGCGGCTGGTCGACCGTCACGCCGCCCGTCGGCCAGAACATCGTGCGCAGCATCGCCGCGGCCATCGTCATGTCGGTCGCGCGGAAGAACACCCAGCCGACGAGCGCGAGGAAGAACATCGCGAGCTGCCGCACGCCGGCGGGCAGCAGATCCCACGTCGCCGAGAAGCGGCGGTGCACGGCGAGCAGCAGGCCGTGGTACGCGCCCCAGACGATGAACGTCCAGTTGGCGCCGTGCCACAGGCCGCCGATCAGCATCGTCAGCGACAGGTTGCGGTACGCCTTGAGCTCGCCGTGGCGGTTGCCGCCGAGCGGGATGTAGACGTAGTCGCGCAGGCACGACGACAGCGAGATGTGCCAGCGGCGCCAGAAGTCCGACGGATCGAGCGCCTTGTACGGCGAGTTGAAGTTCTGCGGGATGCGGATGCCGAACAGGTAGCCGAGGCCGACGGCCATCGTGCTGTAGCCGGAGAAGTCGAAGTACAGCTGGAAGCTGTAGCCGAGCATCGCCGCCCACATGCCGGCGGTCGAGAGCTGCCCGAAGTGCGCGAGCGCGGGATCGACGAACGCGGCCAGGCTGTCGGCGACGACGACCTTCTCGACGAGGCCGACGAGGAAGAAGCCGATGCCGCGACCGAGCCAGCGCCGGCGGTCGGAATGGCCGATCGCCTCCAGGTCCGCCTCGATCTGGCGGAAGCGCACGATCGGGCCCGCCACGAGCTGCGAGAACAGCGACACGTACGCCGCGAACTCGAACACGTTGCGCGTGGGCCGGATGACGCGCCGGTACGAGTCGACGATGTAGCTGATCGTGTGGAACGTGTAGAACGAGATGCCGATGGGCAGGATCACGTTCAGGTGCGGCAGCCGCACGTCGGTGCCGAACCAGTGCAGCACGTCCTGCGTGACGTCGAGGCCGAAGTTCGCGTACTTGAAGAAGCCGAGCAGCGACAGGTCGACCACGATCGGCAGCCAGAGGCACCACTTCCGCTTCACGTCGTCGTGGTCCCACCGCAGGAAGCCGAGGCCCGCGAGGTAGCTGACGAGCGTCGAGAAGGCCATCAGGAAGCAGAAGCGCCAGTCCCAGTAGCCGTAGAAGACGTAGCCCGTGACGGCCAGCCAGACGTAGCGCGCCTGTGCCGAGCGCAGCGCCCAGAAGACGGCGTACGTGATCGGCAGGAAGACGAACAGGAAGATCGCGCTATTGAACAGCATCGGGATGGGCTGCGGCGGGGCGCCGCGCGTCGTCGGGGTCGAGGCCGTACGCCCGGAGGTAGGCGTCGACCATGGCGTCCTGGCTGTGATGCCGCTCGACCGCGGCGCGCGCCGCGGCGCCGAGCGCGCGGCGCGCGGCGTCGTCGGCGAACAGCGCGTCGAGCGCGGCGGCCAGCGCGTCGGCGTCGTCGATCGGCACCAGCCGGCCCACGCGCCCGTCCTCCAGCACGCGCGGCACGTCGCCGACGCGCGTGCTCACCACGGGCGTGCCGGCCGCCATCGCCTCCAGCACGGCCATCGGCAGCCCCTCGGTCCACGAGCTCATCGCGAAGACGTCCAGGCAGCCGAGCACGCGCGCGACGTCCGTGCGCCAGCCGAGCAGGTGGACCAGGTCGGAGACCCCGAGGTCGCGCGCGAGCGCCTCGAGGGCGGCGCGCTCCTCGCCGTCGCCGATCAGCGCCAGCGACACGGGGCGGCCGCGCGCGCGCAGCGTCGCGATCGCGCGCACGAGCATCGCCTGGTTCTTCACCGCCGCGAGGCGGCCCACGGTGCCCACGAGCGGACCCGCGGGCAGGCCGAGCGACGCGCGGAGGGCGAGGCGGGCCGCGTCGTCCTGCGGCTGGTAGACCGACAGGTCGACGCCGTTGGCGATGTTGCGCAGCCGGTCCGCGGGCACGCCGACGACGTCGCGATAGTAGCGGAGCTGCGGCTCGCCGCCGATGACGACGAACGCGTGCGTGGTGCGGCTGAGCCAGCGCAGCCCGCGCCGCAGCCGCGGCGCCTCCGTCAGGTACTCGAACGCGTGCTCGGTGTGCACCAGCCGCCCGCCGCGCGACCGGGTCGCGAGCGCGGCGCTGGCCAGCGCGGCCATGTGGTGCGTGTGCACGACGTCGCCGCCCAGCGTCGCCAGCGCGCGCGCCAGCCGCAGGTGCGTCCGCGGCTCCGCGTAGCGGGCGCCCCCGAGCACCTCGTACGGCAACGCCGCCGCGTCGAGGCGGCCCTGGAGCACCCCGCTGTCGTCCAGCACGAGCATCGCCGACGGGACGCCGCGGGCCTGCAGGCCGATCGCCAGGTTGACGGCCATCGTCTCCAGCCCGCCGCCGCGGAGGGTCTGGATGACCTGCACGATGCCGCGCGAGGTCCGGCGGGCGCTCCGCCGCTGGCCGCTCGAGGGGGCAGGGGCGGGCGCCGTGAGCGTGGAGCGCACGCTCAGGACGGACCGATCGACGGGCCCGGGAGCGGGCCGACGCCGCCGGCGGCGAGACCGCCGCGCATGCCCGGCCGGCGCGCGAGGAACGCGGGCCGCCAGCCGCCCGGCAGCTGCGACGCCCGGTAGGCCCCGGCCATGCGCCGCTCGTTGGCGATCTCCACGCCCACGCACAGCGCGAAGCAGTACCAGAGCAGCGGGTGGTACGCGAACGAGAGGAACGTCGCGCACGTCAGCAGGCCGGCCAGCGCGGTCAGCACGCCCGTGGCGCTGGTGACCGCCCGGTCGCTCTCGGCGCCGCCGGCGGCGCGCTGCCAGGCGACCGCGCGACGCCGCGTGCGGTAGGCGCCGCGGAGCGTCAGCACGACCACCGTGATGAACGTCAGCATGCCGAGGACGCCCAGCTCCGCGCTGATCTGCACGAACGAGTTGTGCGCCGCGGTGAAGCGCACCGACGTGCTGCGCTCCGCCTTGCCGGCCAGCGTGCCCTCGGCCACGCCGAACGCGCCCACGCCCACGCCCGTGACCGGCCGCTGGACCATGTAGCCCATGCCGCGCTTCCAGATCTCGAGGCGCCCCTCGCTCGACGTCGCGTTGTAGTCCTCGTCGGCGGAGAACGTCGACAGGTAGCGCTCGCGCAGCTCCGGCGACGCCGTGGCCACGAACACGACCGCGCCGACGGCCACCAGCGCCCCGTACAGGATGCGCCGCGACCGCGGGGCGAACACCAGCAGGCACGCCGACACCGTGAACAGGCCGAGCATGCCGCCGCGCGAGCCCGTCTTCACGACGCCGGCGAGGATGGCGATCGCCGCGCCGTACCACGCCAGCGTCACCAGCCGACGCTTCGACATCGCGGCGAGCCAGAGCGCGAGCGGGATGGTGGCGACGAACAGCGCCGCGGTGTCGTTGGGGTCCAGCGACCCGGTGTACGCGCGCCCCACCACCATCTCGGCCTTGCCGGCCACCAGCTTCGCCGAGAGCGCGACCACGGTGACCACGACCGCGCGGACGCTGAGCAGCATCGCCCGCTCGTCCGTGAAGCCGACGACGGCGGCCAGGAAGTAGACCACCACCGGGAACCAGGAGCTGATCAGGAACTCGACGCTCTGGCCCATCCACAGCGAGGTGGGGACCGACAGCAGCGTGAGCGCGAGCACGATCAGCAGCGCTGGCACGCTGACGTGCTTCCGCACCCGGGCGACCACCGACGGCGGCGACATCAGGCCCGAGATCACGAGCACCACGGCGCAGATCTTGGCGATCGGGATCGCGTACAGCTGCGGGATCACGTCGCCGACGCGGCCCACGGCCGAGACGGTGAACACCGCGAGCGCCACGCGCATCGGGGTGGGGCACCGCCAGTTGGTCACGCGCGCCGGCATCGCCGCGGCGTCCAGCGGCCGGGCGAGGCTCCGCGAGGACATCTCAGTGCGCGCCGCGGCGGAAGACCATCACCGGCAGCGTGAGCGCCATGATCTTCAGGTCCGTCCAGATCCCCTGCGACGCGATGTACTCGAGGTCGTAGTGCACCTTCTTGCGCACGTCCTCGATGCAGGCGTCGTAGCTGTGGTTGATCTGCGCCCAGCCGGTGATGCCCGGCTTCACGCGATGCCGCAGCGGATACTCGGGGATGCTCTCGCGGAGGCGCACCACGATGCTCGGCCGCTCGGGGCGCGGGCCGACGATGTTCATCTCCCCGCGCAGCACGTTCACCAGCTGCGGGATCTCGTCGATGCGCGTTTTGCGCAGCACGCGGCCCAGGGGGGTCACGCGGGCGTCGTGCTTGGTGGCCCACACCGCCTGGCCGTTCTTCTCGGCGTCGACCGTCATCGACCGGAACTTCAGGATCGTGAACGGCTGCCCGCCCAGATCCTCGACGCGGCGCTCGCCGTCGTCCACCTCGTGCAGCCGCCACCGGCGGTCGAGCCCGATCCGCGTCTGCGTGTAGAACACCGGGCCCGCCGACGTCAGCTTCACCAGCAGGGCGACGATGACGCAGAGCGGGGCCAGCACCAGCAGCGCGATGCCCGCGATCAGCACGTTCAGCGCGCGGTTCAGCGCCTCCGAGCGCGGCGCCATCTCGACGTCCGGGATGCTGGACGTACCGGCGGTCGGCGCGAGCACGGATTCCAGCGGGCCCCCCGCCACGGGGGAGGCGGCGTCGCCGGGCCAGCCGACCGGCGCCGCCCGCCGCCCGCCGCGCGGGGCAGCGCCCGCGAGCGGCATGGCATCGAGCAACGACGGCGGCGAGGCGCCGGGGCCATCCGGATGGAGAGGCTGCAACGGAAGCACAGGTCGTGGGGCGCGGGCGTCCCGATTACTGATACGAGGCGCGGATGATGGCCAGGATGGCCGTCAGCGAGGACACCGCGAAGAACGTGTAGGTCGCGATCTGCGTCCAGTTGCGCTGGGCGCGCTCCGGCACCCGCAGCTCGTCGCCGGGGCGCAGGTTGCTGTTCGCCACCGTCCGCCCCTCGCGCACCAGGCGCGCGTACGCCTTCCGGTCCATCACCTCGCGGCCGTCGCGCACCACGGTGATGCGGTCGGGCCGCGACTGGGGCAGGGGGCCGCCCGCGCGCATCAGCACCTCGGCCAGCGTGACGTCGCCGTCCAGCCAGTAGACGCCGGGCCGCCCGACCGCCCCGCTCACCCCCACGCGGTACAGGGGGCGGAGGCGCACGTCGGGCTCCCGCACGTACTTGCGCAGGTGCGCGTTCAGCGCGTCCGACAGCTCGGCGCGCAGGACGCCGACCAGCGAGAAGGCCGGGATGCCCGAGGGCAGGTCGATGGCGTTCCCCTCGCGCACGATCAGCTCGCGCGAGACCGTGTCGCCCGGCGCCGACATCGCGACGCGGTCGCCCGGCTTGAAGTCGCCGTCGCGCAGCCGCGCCCGGATCGCCGCCGCCTCGGCCTGCGCCCGGCCGCGCTCGGCCGACGAGCCCTGGACGCTGGCGCGCTCCGCGCGCTCCATGGCGGCGGTCAGCTCGGCGCGCGTGGCCCGCGCGGTCTGCGAGGTGACGACCCGCGCGCCGGTCGTGTCGCGCGCCGCGCCCGCCGTCTGCAGCCGCACGAGCCCCAGCGCCGCCGCCTCCGCGCGGGCGGGTCGCGCCGCGGCCACCAGCAGGCTGGCCGACAGGAAGGCGACACGCGCGAGCGCGAGTGGAGCGCGGAGACGACGGGACCGTCCGACGGGACGGGGCAGGGCTCGAGACGGCATGCGGGGGGTGGGGCGGCGCCTAGGAGACGGAAGGTTCGGCCCGGGGGTCCCGGACACGATCCGCGACGACGGGGGCGGAGCTGGAGAGACGCCGGCAGGACGAACCGAATGACGACATCGCCACACCGTCACCGGGGGCGACTGTGGACCCTATACTACAGATGCTCATGCACGCCTTCAACATGGGGTATTCGGCACGTCCGGCCCGTAACTGAAGCGTGCGGTCGGCGATCTGGCCCGAAGCCGTTGCGGCGCAAGCGGATGCGGGGCGATGACCGGGGTCGGCCGGAGGTGGGACCCCCGGCGACCGCTGTCTGCGGCGTTCCTTGCGAGTGTCGTACCAGCAGCTTCGTCCGTTTTTCCCGCAGCCTCCCTCCCATGTTCGATTCCCAGGCCGACGAGCGTCCGCCGTCGGTCCTGATCGTCAGCGACCACGACTGGTTCGCCCTCGCGCTCGGCGCCGCCGCCTCCGGCTGGGGCTACGTCGTCGGCCGCGCGAACGCCGTCTCGCCGGCGGTCCACGTGGCGGAGGCGCTCAACCCCGATGCGGTGTTCGTCGACGCCTGGCTCGACCTGGGCACGGCGGGCACGGCGCCCTTCCTGCCGGCCTTCCGCGAGGCGCGCGGCGTGGGCCGCGCGACCCCCCTCGTCGTCTTCTCGGCCGAGCCGCTGGGGCGGGAGGAGCGGCTGCGCCTGCTGCGGGCGGGCGCGTGGGAGGTCGTCGAGATGCCGCTCGACGCCGCCATCCTCCGGGCGCGGCTGGACGCCTGGATCGCGGCCAAGCGCCACACCGACGCGCTCGCGCAGGCGAGCCTCGTCGACGGCCCGGCCCGGATGTACAACCTCCGCGGCGTCAGCAGCCGCGCCCGCGAGCTCGGCGCCGACGCCGCGCGGGCCGGGACCCCGCTCGCCTGCGTCGCCCTCGACACCCGTCCGGGGCTGCGCGCCCACGGGACGCGCGCCGACCAGCGGGCCGTCGAGGAGGAGGACGTGCTCCGCCTGCGCGGCGCGTGGGCCGCGACCGGCCGCTCGTCGGACGTCATCGGCCGCGTGGGCGCCACCGAGTACGTCGTCCTGGCGCCGCGCACCGACGCCGCCGGCGCCCGCGCGCTCGCCGACCGGCTGCAGCAGGCCCTCGTCAGCGCGGGGCTGGACACCGAGGTCCGGTCCAGCGTCCAGGCGCTGGAGCCCCGCACGGCCGGCCCCGACGAGGCGCTCGCCCTCGTGGGCCACGCCGTCGCCGCCCTGCAGCGCCCCGTGCTGGCCCGCTGACGCGGGGCGACGCGGTGGGACGCGAGACGGGGGTGGGCGCCGATCGTGGCGCCCTCCCCCGTTTCACATCCGACCGTCCCCGCCGTCAGTCGCCGGCGCCGATGCGCGCGACCTCGCGGTCCGACGAGCCCGACTCGAGGATCTGGTAGCTCGGGTCGTACGAGTAGTACTGGTAGACGCTGTCCTCCGTCTGGACGCCGTTGAGGATCGCGCCGATCACCGCCACCGGCAGGCGGTCGAGCGTCTCCAGCTTCGCCTTCGCCATCCGCACGTCGGTCGTCCCCTCGCGCAGCACGAGCGCGACGTTGCGGGTCGCGGTCGCGATCGCGTAGGCGTCCGTGCCGGCGCCGAGCGGCGGCGTGTCGATGATGATCGCGTCGAAGCTGCGGACCAGCGTCGCCACCAGCTCCTGCATCCGCGGCGTCGCCAGCAGCTCGGGCGCGCGGCGGTGCCGGGTGCCGCCCGCGATCACCGTCAGGTTCGCGTGGTGCGTGGCGTTGAGGATCTCGTCCAGCGGGCTCGTGCCCTCCAGGTACTCGATGAGCCCCGGCGTCGCGGGCAGGTCGAACGTCTCGTTGAGGAAGCCGCGGCGGAGGTCGGCGTCCACGAGCACGGTGCGCCAGCCGCCCTCGGCGAAGCTCAGCGCCAGGTTGGACGCCACCAGCGACTTGCCGTCGCCCGGACCCGGGCTGGTGACCGCGAGCGTCACGCGCTGGCTCGGCATGCACGCGTAGCGGACGTTCATGCGCAGCGTGCGGAACGCCTCCACGACGTCCGCCACCTTCTCGGCCGAGGCGCGCCGGCCCTGCTCGACCACCGGCACGACGCCCAGGATCTGCAGGCCCAGGTCCTTCGTGGCCTGCGCGGGATACCGGAAGCGGCGGTCCAGGCGGTCCAGCAGGAAGGCCAGCCCGACGCCGAGGCCCAGGCCGGCGGCGAGCGCCATCAGGATGATGCGGGGCGCCGTGTTCTTCGACGGCTCCAGCGGCATCACCGCCTGGTCGAGGATGCGGACGTCGGGGATCGCGCTCTTCTCCGAGAGGACCGCCTCCGCGAACCGCGCCTGCAGCGAGGAGTAGAGCTGCGTCGCGTTGTCCAGCTCGCGGCGGTAGGCCTCCTGCTGGATGGAGCGCGACGGGATGCCCTGCAGCTCGCTGGTCGAGCGGGCGACCGCGCCGCCCATCGTCGCCTCGCGGCGCGCGAGCTCCGAGCGAAACGCCGCGAGCTGGTCGGGGATGGTACGCCCCTGCAGCTGCTGGAGCCCGAACAGCGCCGTCTTCTTGCGGCGGAAGCGCATCCAGACCTGGCGCGAC
>CBHYLO010000084.1:0-10813 GCA_966128675.1 uncultured bacterium
GGGGGGGCGCCCGGCCCGGCGCCCCCGCCCCCGCCCCCCCCCTCGGCGGGGGGGGGGCCGCCCCCCCCCCCGCCCCCCCCCCCCGCCCTGCCCCGTCGACGTCCGCCGACCGCTACGGCGTCCGGAACGCGGCGCTCGCGGTGTCGCCCGCGGACACGCGCACCGTGACGACGGCCGGCGCGAAGGCGCGGCCGGCGGCCTGCAGCGAGACCGTGTGGAAGCCCGCTCCCGCGCCGATGGTGGCCGGCGCCGTGCCCGCCGCGCGGCCGTCGAGGATGATCGTCGCCGCGGGGCCGCCCGTCCGCACGTCGATGAAGCCCTGCGTCGCCGGGGCCGGCGTCGTCGTGCCGCTGGCCGCCGCAGCGCCGCCGTCACCGCCGCCACCGCCGCCACCGCCGACACCGCCGCCGCCGGCCACGCTCTCCACGAGCGGCGGCCGATCGCGTCCGCCCACCAGGGTGCCGAACGACCGCCCGGTGAGGCTCATCCCCAGCATCGTCAGGCCGACCACCGCGCCCACCGCGAGGCCGCCGTACGCCAGCAGGCCGAGGAAGCGGCTCGCGGGCGAGGGGCCCGTCGATCCGCCCGAGGTGCGCGTCGCGCGCGCCATCCGCGCCGCCGCGACGCGATCCAGGATGGCCTCGTCGGGCGTCGTGACGGGGGGCGGCACGTCGAGCTGCGTGGCGAGCGCCTCGACGAACTCGGTCGCGCTGCCGAAGCGCCAGGCGGGATCGCGCGCCATCGCCCGGCGAATGACCTCGTTCGGGGTGGGGCCGAGGCCGGGGCGGAGCGAGTGCTCGGGCCCGAGGCGGATCTCGTTGACGACGTCGAGCGCGGGCGCGTCGGGGATCCGGGCCTCGCGCCGCTCGCCCGTCAGCAGCTCGTAGGCGACGATGGCCAGCGCGTACTGGTCGAGGCGCGTCTCGGGGCTGTCCCCGTGGCGCTGCTCGGGCGCGAGGTAGCCGGGCCGCAGCTCGTCGACGTCCTCGGGCGGCAGCAGGTACGCGTGCCCGTCGGTGCCGACGGCGATGGTGGACGGCGACAGCGCGCCGTAGACCCGGCCGTGCTGCGCCAGCTGGTCGAGCGACCGGGCGATCTCGCGCAGGATGTGAATCACGCGCGGCAGCGGCAGCAGCTCGCTGGCGAGCATCACCTCGAGCGACAGCGCGGTGGCGGGCGGCGTCGTGAACCACCCGGCGGGCGTGTCGCTGCGGGCGACGGTCTGCAGCGGCACCTCGCGGTCGCTGAACGCCGCGTCGAGTTCCGTGTCACGCGGGCCCGCGGGCTCCGCCGGTCGACCAAGCGGCCGGTCGTCTGACATGTCGCCCTCGGGATGCGGCGCGTCGGAAAATGGCATCGATGCTCTTGCGGCTGGTGGGGGCGCGCGGCGTCGCGCGCCACGGACTCACCGGACGAGGATCAGCCGCTGCTGGTCGCTGACGACGTTCCCGAGCTCCGTGTTCGGCCCGATGACGGGCGACGAGAGCCCCTGGATCACGGCGACGATCGTGCCCTGCGGATAGTTGGCGATCAGCGACCCGCCGGGGAGCTGGCACCCCTCGACGTTGTTGGCCGGCGCCCCCTGGGCCGTCGAGACGCCGCGGAACACGCACGCCACCTTCAGCTTGCCGATCTCGCGGAAGTCGGTGGCGTTGGAGCCGTTGTAGATGTTGTCACCCCAGGCCACGTTCTGCATGGTGCCGATCTGCGTCGCCGTGGGGCTCGCGTAGCAGCCCGAGTCCCAGTTGCGGACGCCCGCCCCGTCCACCACCGGCACCCGGTAGTAGCAGGTGACCGGCTGCGAGACGTTCGGCTTGTTGTTGCCCGACGGCCAGTCGGAGCTCTCCGGGCTGGTCCAGTTGCTGAGATTGTTCGGCTGGCACTGGTTGTCGGTGCTGCCCATCAGTGCGTTGACGGCCGCGCACGGGATGTTGTTGGAGCCCGGCAGCGTCGCGCCGTTGACGGTGTTCACCGACACCGTCTGCGCCGTGCACCCGAAGGTGTTCTGCTGGAACGTCGTCGACGACGCGTTGTTGTTGCCGCTCGGGCTGAGGAAGTTGTAGCCCGAGAACATCCCGTTGTTGTAGCCGAGGTTCCCGAGCGCCGCCGTCGAGTCGGGATTGCCGCCCAACCCGTCGAAGGTCGGCGGGCGCAGGATGACGACGCGCATCCCCTCCGTGATCGTGCCCGCGTCGATGCCGGCCGACATCGCGGGCATCGCGCGCGCGTCCAGGTCCGGACGCGGATTCGCGAGGGTGTTCGTCGCCGGGAAGCTCGTGAGCGACTGCACCTTGTCGTACAGCACCGAGAACGGCAGCGCCCACGGCTTGATGCAGGTGCCGTTGTTGATGTTGGCGATCCACGCCGTGCCCTGGCGGGCGATGGTCGGCGCGAGCGGGCGGTTGACGCCCGCCATCACCAGCCCCGGTGTCGCGCGCGCGGTCACGCGCACCGCGTTCGCGTCGGTCCAGTTGCTGGCCGTCACCGTCCGGGCGGTGGGGTTCCACCACACCGGCTCGACGTCCGCGCCGGTGACGGAGACCGCCTGCGCGAACGCCCTGTTCGCGGCCGCCGTGGTGGTGGCGTAGTTCTCGGCCGTCGTCTGCACGCCGGCCTGGCCGCGGTAGAGCATCAGCGCGCGTGCCGCCGCGAGGGCGGACGCGTCGGCGGTCGTCTGGAGCTGGTTGGCGCCCACCTGCCACCAGCCCGCGTCGATCGCGAGGGCGGCCAGGGTGATGATCGGCACCGTGAGCAGCGCGACGAGGATGACCGTCGCGCCGCGACGGTTGGTCGGTCGGCGGTTTGTGCGCATGGAGGCCACGGCAGAACGTCGGGACGGCAGGCACGAGACTCGGCCTGCCGCGCTCCCGCCGCCGACGACGGCGCGGGAGCGGCTGTCCCAAGATCATGACGCAAGCCTCATGCGGCAAGCACGAGAATACGGGCGCCGGGGACGTACGTCACCGACAGCGGGCCCTCGCGGCCGGCGTCTCGCGCTCCCCGTGCCACACCCTGTGGCGTCAACGCACCAGGATCAGCCGCTGGTTGGTGCTGGTCACGTTCCCCAGCTCCGTCGCGGCGTCGATGGTCATCGTCGACAGCCCCTCGATCGCGATCACCAGGGTGCCGATGGGCAGGTTGGTCAGCGCCGCCCCGCCCGCGGGCGCGCACGACTCGGTGGCCGCGCCGGTGCTCCCCCCGCCGTTCCCGCCGCCGCTGCTCGAGCCGCCGCTGTTCCCGCCGCCGTTGCTCGAGCCACCGCCGTTGCTCGAGCCACCGCCGTTGCTCGAGCCGCCGCCGTTCCCACCCCCGTTGCCCCCGCCATTGCCTCCGCCGTTGCTCCCGCCGGAGGCGCTCGCGCTCAGCCCCCGGAACACGCAGAGGACGCGCACGGTGCCGATGACGCGGTGGTCGACCGCGTTCGAGCCGACCCCGACGAAGTCGCCCCACGCCACCTTCTGCTGGGTGCCGAGGGTGGTCGCCGTGGCGCCGGCGTAGCAGCCGGCGTCGTACGCCGTGACGGCGTTGGCGCCGCTGCCGGTGGTCGTCGGCGCCCTGTAGTGGCACGACACCGGGTACGCCGGCGCGTCGGCGATCCACCCGCTCTGGCAGGTCTGCGCGCTGCTCCCCGTCAGGGCGCGCAGCGTCCAGCACTCGTAGTCGGTGCCGTTGCCGGGGAGCGTCGTCCCGTTGTCCTGCGTGACGGAGACGTTCGTCAGGTCGCAGCCGAAGATGTTCGCCTGGTACGACTGGTTGCCGGCGTTGCCCGAGAAGTTGTACCCCTCCCACCGGCCGTCGTAGGCCGCGATGCCGCTCGCGCCGGCGGGGAGCGTCGGGGCGGTGTTCGGCCCGTAGAACACGAGCGTCCGCGCCGACTCGGCGTAGCCGCCCACCCCCATCGCGGCCACCTGCGCCTGCGAGAGGTCGGGGCGGCGCCCCGCGCCCGGCGACGTCGCGGTGCTGGCGATCCCGGTGAGCGAGGTGATGCGGTCGTACAGGTCCTCGTACGGGAGCGACCAGGGCTTCACGCACGTGCCGCTGTTGACGTTCGCGATCCAGGCGACGCCCTGCCGCACGACCGTGGGGGCGGAGGACCGGAGGAGCCCGCCGAGGATCAGCCCGGGCGTCGCGCGCGCCGTGACGCGCACCGCGTTGGCGGCGGCCCAGCTGCTGGTGCTCAGCGTGCCCGACGCGGGCGTCCAGTACATCGGCTCGACGTCCGCGCTGGTGACGGACACCGCCTGGGAGAAGGCCCGGTTGTTCTCGGCCGTCTGCGCGGCGTAGGCCTCGGCCTTCGCCTGCGGGTCGTTCGTCGGGTAGAGCTGCAGCGCGCGCGCGCCGGCCAGGGCGGCGGCGTCGGCGGTCGTCTGCAGCTGGTTGGCGCCGACCTGCCACCACCCCGCGTCGAGCGCGAAGGCGGCGAGGGTGACCAGCGGCACCGTCAGGACCGCGATCAGGACGAGGGTCGCGCCGCGACGGTCGGTCCGTCGCCGGGAGGTGCGCATGGGGCGGGGGCATGGCGCCGGACGGCGCGTCGTGGCGCCGCGGGCGCGGCGCGGACGGCGCAGTCCGCCGTCACCCCCAACTTTGTGACAACATCGCAATGTTGCAAGATGACGCCATCGACAGGATTTCCCGTCGATGGCGTCGGGTCCGCGCCACGCTGCGGCGCGGATGCCTCCGTGGCGGATCAGCGCACCAGCATCAGCCGCTGGCTGGTGCCGATCGTCGTGCCGAGCTGCGTGTCGGCGTCGATCGCGTCGTTCGTCAGCCCGTCCAGGGAGACCACCATCGTGCCGATGGGCAGGTTGCTGATCGGGACGATCGAGCCTCCCGGCGCGCAGGTCTCCACGCTCGTGTCGCTCCCGCCGGCCCCGACGCCCAGCCCGCGGAAGACGCAGAGGATGCGCACGCGCCCGATCACGCGGTGGTTGACGGTGTTGGCGCCGGTCCCGGGGCCGATGTCCCCCCACGAGACCTGCCGCGAGATCCCGGGCGAGGCGCTGCTCGCGGTCGCGTAGCAGCCGGCGTTGTAGCCGGTGAGGCCGAGCACCGACGACGGCGCGCGGAAGTGGCAGGACACCTCCCGCGTCGGCAGCTCGTCGATCCACGACGGCTGGCTGCAGCTGTTGCCGGTGCTGCCCATGAGCGCGCGCACCATCCAGCACTCGTACGGCGCGTTGCCCGGCAGCGTCGCGCCCTGGTCCGCATTCACCGCGATCCGCGTCGGGTCGCAGCCGTAGATCTGCGACTGGAACGCCTGGTTGCCCGCGTTGCCCGCGAAGTTGTAGCCCTCCCACTGGCCGCTGTAGCCGGTCACGCCGATGGCGGCCGGCGGGAGCGCGGCGTCGGTGGTCGGGCCGCGGATGACGACGACGCGGGCGTTCTCGGAGAAGCTGCCCGTCGTGAGCGCGGCGACCTGCGCCTGCGAGAGGTCGGGCCGGGTGCCGCCGGCCGGCGTCGTGCTCGTGCTGGCGATGCCCGTCAGCGTCGCGACCTTGTCGTAGAGCGTCTCGTACGGCAGCGCCCACGGCTTCACGCAGACGCCGCTGTTGACGTTCGCGATCCACGCCACGCTCGTGCGCACGATGGTGGGCGCGGTGGCGCGCGTGACGCCCGCGAAGATCATCGCCGGCGTGGCGCGCGCGGTGACGCGGACGGCGTTGGCGTCGGTCCAGTTGCTGACCGTGGCGGTCCGCGTCGTGGGCGACCAGACCACCGGCTCGATGTCGGAGCCGGCGATCGTCATCGTCTGCGCGAACGCCTTGTTCGCCGCCGCGACCTGGTTCGCGTAGGCCTCGACCTTGGCCTGCGTCCCGTTGGAGGGATAGAGCTGCTTGGCGCGCGCGGCGGCCAGCGCCGCGGCGTCCGCGGTGGTCTGCAGCTGGTTCGCGCCGACCTGCCACCAGCCCACGTCCAGCGAGAACGCGGCGAGGGTGACCAGGGGGACCATCAGCAGCGAGACGAGGACGAGCGTCGCGCCGCGCCGGTCGAGCCGCCGCGAGGCCCTCGGCGCGGCCTTCCGTCCTGTCGTGCGGTCGGGCGTGCGGTCGGTCGTGCGCATGGAGTGCCTCCGGCCGCGGCCGGAGACACCGGGGGCGGCTTACTTGAACGCCTGCGAGATGTTGATCGCCGCGGGCCCGAGGATCACCACGAACAGGGCCGGAAGCAGGAAGAGCAGAAGGGGCCCCATCATCTTGAGCGACGCCTGGGCGGCCTTCTTCTCCGCGGTCTGCTTGCGCTTCCTGCGGAGAGTCTCGGCATTCACGCGCAGGACTTTAGCGATCGAGGTCCCCCACCGTTCCGACTGCACCATGCTGGCGGCCAGGCCGCGCAGCTCCTCGAGGCCCGTGCGCGACCAGAGGCCGTTGAGCGCCTGCTCGCGGGGGACGCCGGCGTTCACCTTCCGGTTGATGACCATCATCTCGCCGGCCAGGTCGGGGTGCGTCACCGCCAGGTCGCGCGCCACGCGCAGGATCGCGGCGTCGAGGCTGACGCCCGCCTCCACGCACACCACCAGCAGGTCCAGCGCGTCGGGCACCGCCTTGCGCAAGCGGTCCTGCCGGATCTGCACGAGGCGGTCGAGCACCGCCGCCGGCGCGAGGAGGCCGATGAGGATCGAGACCACGACGTACATCAGCACCGTGCGCTGCGGGCTGCCCGCGAGCGCCACGAACACCGAGAGCGGCAGCAGGATGCCGAAGACGACGCGGATCGAGCCGTAGAGCACCGCCGCGGTCTGGCTCTCGAAGCCGGCCTGCACGAGCTTCGTGCTCGCCTGCTCGCCGCCCGTCCACGACGCCGGCGTGCGGTCCGCGAGCCACTCCGCCAGCCGGTCGCCGAACGACTTGGACGGCGAGGCGAGCAGCGGCGAGGGGAGCGTCGCCGCGAGCGTCGGGTTCTCGACGCGCATGAGGATCTCGCGCCGCTGCCGCCCGGCCACCCACGCGTACACGGCGACCGAGACGGCGCCCGCGATGACGACGACCAGCAGGATGAGCGGCAGGGAGATCGGGAGGCTCTGCATGTGCCGGATGGAACGGTGCGATCAGATGTCGATCTTCGCGATCCGCATCAGGATCACGTAGCCCACGACGACCGACGAGACGGCGTACGCGAGGAGCATGTGCCCCGTCGGCGTCTCGAGCAGCGGCCGGATGTACTGCGGGTTCATCACGTAGACGAGCAGGAACACCGCGATCGGCAGCCCGGTGAGCACCTTCGCCGACGCCTTCGGCTCCGCGGTGAGCGTGTCCACCTGGCCGCGGAAGGCGACGCGCTCGCGCATCAGCAGCGCGATGTTGCCGAGCACCTCGCTCAGGTTGCCGCCGGTCTCGCGCTGGATGAGCAGCGCGGTGACGAACATCTTGATGTCGTAGGTGCCGACGCGGTCCTGCAGGCGCATGAGCGCCGTGCGCACCTCGACGCCGAGCCGCTGCTCGTCGTAGAAGCGCCCGAACTCGGGCCCCAGGGGCGCCGGCAGCTCGTTGCCGACGAACTCCATCGCCGCCTGCAGCGAGTAGCCGGCGCGCAGCGCGTTGACGAGCATGTCGAGCGCCTCCGGCAGCTGCTCCTCGAACTTCTTGACGCGGTTCGTGGCCTGCCGGCGCACGAGCCCCACCGGCACCAGGCCGCCGAGCGCCGTGCCGATGGCGACGCCCACCGCGCCGCCGAAGAAGCGTCCGCCCATGAACGCGCCGAGCACCGCGCCCACGAGGCAGCCGAGCAGGAACTCGCCCGGGTTGCGCGTGGAGCCGGCGAGCTCGAGCTCGTGCTTCGCCCACTCCGTGATGCCCTTGCCGGAGAGCAGCTTCTCGAGCACCGCGACGTCGGCGACGCGCTCGTCGCGCAGGATCGTCGTCGGGCCGGCGGCGCCGATGGTCAGCCCCGTCGGCGAGCGCCCCATCAGCTGGGAGCGCGCCTCCGCCTCCGCCGTGAGCCGGCGGCGGTTGAGGAAGACGAAGACGCCGACGAGGATGCCGGCGGTGCCGACGAAGACGAGGAGGAGCGTCAGGTACAGCATGGCGTCACCTGGGCGGTCACCGCGGAGAGAACATGCTCAGCGGCAGGTCGATGCCGGCCACCTTGAGCCGGTCGACGAACGACGGCCGCACGCCCGTGGGCTCGAAGTCGCCGATCACCATCCCGTCCGGCGACACGCCGCGGCGGCGGAAGCGGAAGATCTCCTGCGAGGTGATGATCTCGCCCTCCATCGTCGTCACCTCGGTGATGCTCGTGAGGCGGCGCGAGCCGTCGGCCTGGCGCGAGACCTGGACGATCAGGTCGATGGCCGACGAGATCTGCTCGCGCATGGCGCGGTTGGGCAGGTTCGTGCCGGCGAACAGGATCATCGTCTCGAGACGCGACAGGGCGTCGCGCGGCGTGTTGGCGTGCACCGTCGCCAGCGAGCCCTCGTGACCCGTGTTCATCGCCTGCAGCATGTCGAGCGCCTCGGCGCCGCGGCACTCGCCGAGGATGATGCGGTCGGGACGCATGCGCAGCGCGTTCTTCACGAGGTCGCGCGCGAGCACCTCGCCGCGGCCCTCGGAGTTCGGCGGGCGCGTCTCCAGGCGCACCACGTGCTCCTGCTGCAGCCGCAGCTCGGCCGCGTCCTCGATCGTGACGACGCGCTCGCTGTTCGGGATGAACGACGAGAGCGCGTTGAGCAGCGTCGTCTTGCCCGAGCCCGTGCCGCCCGAGATGATGACGTTCAGGCGCGCGTGCACGCAGCCGGCGAGGAGGTAGAGCATCTCCTCGGTCATCGCCCCCTTCTCCACCAGCTGCTGCGCGGTGATCTCGGCGCCGAAGCGGCGGATCGAGAGCACCGGGCCGTCGAGCGCGAGCGGCGGGATGATGGCGTTGACGCGCGAGCCGTCGGGCAGGCGCGCGTCGACCATCGGGCTCGACTCGTCGACGCGGCGGCCGACGCGGCTGACGATGCGGTCGATGACCGTCAGCAGGTGCGCGTTGTCGCGGAAGGTGACGTTGACGCGCGACAGCTTGCCGCGCCGCTCGACGTAGCAGTCCTTCGGGCCGTTGACGAGGATGTCGCTGATCGTCGCGTCGCGGAACAGCGGCTCGATGGGGCCGAGGCCGGTGATCTCGTAGACGATCTGCTCGATGACGTCCTCGCGCTCCTGCGAGGACAGCGGCGCCTGCTCCGCGCGGAGGAACTCCAGCACCGCCTGGCGGATCTGCTGGATGAGCATCCCCTCGTCGGTGATGCGCTCCAGCGCCGCGAGGTCGAGGCGGTCGATCAGCTTGCGGTGCAGCTCGACCTTCAGCTGCTCGACGGCGCTCAGCACGCCGGTGTCGCCCCGGCCCGTGAGGGCCGAGACGGCGGCGGTGTTGACGCTGGTGTTGCCGGGGCGGCGGCCGAGGCGCTGCGCGGCCATCGGCCGCGCAGGGGTGGCCTGGTTCGGCATCGGCGGCAGCGCGGTCGGGCCGCTGGCGCCGCTGGCGGCGGCGGTCGCGTCGGCGCCGTTCGCGCCGTTGCCGCCGGGAAGCCCGGGGATGCCGTTGCCGCGCGCGGGCGCCCCCGGCGTGGCCGGCGGCGCGTCCGGGGACGCGGGGCCCTCACCCGGCGCACCAGGCGCGCCGGGCGGCGGGGTCTGCGGCTGCGAGCGGCCGAGCAGTCGGTCGCGGAGCGAGAGCGCCATCATTTCCTCCCAATGCCCAGGAGCCGGCCGAAGCGCGAGCCACTCTGGGTGTCGCGTGCCGCGGGCGCGTCGGCCGCGCCTTCGGCGCCGGCGAGCTTCGCGGCGAGGGCCACGTAGGCCTTCGCGAGTGCGGTGTTCGAATCGTGCGCGACGACGGGCAGGCCGCGCGTCAGCGCGGCCTCCGAGGCGCGGTAGTCGTTCGGCAGGCGGAAGAACAGCTCGCGGTCGAGCACCTTCGCGGCGTCCGCCGGCGAGATCAGGTCGCTCGGCTGCGCGCGGTTGGCGACCACGGCGACCTTCTCGTCGGGGTAGCCCAGCCGCTGGAACAGCTGCAGCGTGCGCTGCGCGCTGCGCACCGCGGCCACGTTGAGCTGGGTCACCACGAGGATGCGGTCCACGGCATCCATCGCCGTCAACGTGCGGTCGGTGGGGTGGTGCTCGCAATCCACCACCGTCGTCGCGAAGTGCGTGCGCAGCTCGTCGAGGATGCGGCCGGCCGCGAGCCCGTCGACGCTCTCGAGCGCCTCGGGCCGCTCGGACGCGGCGAGCACCGCGACGCCCTGCGGCGTGCGGGTGATGAAGGACTCGAGCAGCGACGCATCCAGCTGGGCGAGCTTCAGCGCCAGGTCGCCGATGTCGTACGCCGGGCGCAGGTTCAGCATGACGCCGACGTCGCCGCCGCTGACCACGTAGTCGGCCAGCGCCACCCGCCCGGCGCCCACCGACTGGGCGAACGCGAAGGCGAGGTTGAGCGCGACGCTCGTGGTGCCGAGGCCGCCCTTGGCGCTGTAGACGGCGAAGGCGAGGCGCGACGACGGCTCCGGGCGTGCGCGCCGCAGCATCCGGTCCACCGCGCGCGTCAGGTCGTCGGCACTCGGCGGCGCGACGAGGAACTCGTGGATGCCGGCGCGCATGGCGCGCAGGATCAGGTCCGGCTCCGCCGTGGTCGCGGTGCCGAGCACGAAGGTCGAGGTCGCGCGCGCGATCTCGCGCTCGAGCGTCGCCAGGTCGGCCGCGGCCGGCCCCTGCAGCGGGATCACGAGCAGGTCCACGCGCTCGTGGCGGCGCGGGGGGGAGGCCGGGGGGCGGGGGGGGCGCCAGGGGGCGGGGGCGGGGGACCCGCCCCGGGGGCGGCCCCCCCCCCCTAGGGTGGG
>CBHYLO010000085.1:0-10810 GCA_966128675.1 uncultured bacterium
CGACCGGCCCGCAGGCGCGCGGCGGCACCAGGCCCCAGCCCGCGACGCACGCCGCGACCGCGGAGCCGCGCAGCCGGAAAACCGAGCGCACCGCCACCGCGCGCGGGACGCGCGGCGAGGGGAGCGCCGTCCACGTGCACGCGCCCGTGCTCGTGCGCGCGCCCGAGGGCGCGGCTCGCGCGGACGCCGCGCCGACGTTCGTCGCCACCGCGCGCGACGCGGTGTGGCGCGTGGCCGAGCGCGTGCGCGGCGCCGCGGGCGGCGAGCCCGTGCCCGTCGGCGCCGCGTCCGAGCGCGAGGTGGTCGCCGACTCCGCGCTCGCGCGCGCGCCGGGGCGCGCGCAGCTGGTGGGCGCGTGGCACCACGGCGACCGCCGGTCGCGGCTGGGCGACTCGCTGACGCTCACGCTGCGCGAGGACGGCACCGCGCACGAGGTGCGGCGGCGCTACTCGCTCGACCCGCGCAACAGCTGGCTGCTGGCGCGCGAGCAGTTCGAGGGCCGCTGGGAGGTGCGCTACGCCGGCGTCTCGGCCGTGGAGCTGTGCATCACCTGGCTGACGCCGAAGGAGCTGACGACGTGCGGCGACGCGGTGCCCGACTCGGTGGACGGACGCCGCATGCTCACCTACGCGGGCCGGCACTGGCGCGATCGGCCGCCGGCGCCCGAGAAGCCGGCCAAGGCGCGGGCGACGAAGAAGCGCTCGGCGTCGCGCCGCGGCTGACGGCGCGCACGACGCGGACGACGCGAACGCGGGGCCGGCCGTCGACGACGGCCGGCCCCGCGCGCGTTCCCGCCCCACCCCACCCCGCGCGCCGCGTCGTGCGCTACCTGCGGCGGTAGATCTCGTAGACGACGCCGTCCGACAGCGACACGACGTACAGGTGGCCGTTCGGGCCGGTCTCGATGTCGGTGCCGACGCCGAAGTCGGAGCCGAAGAGCAGGCTCTCGCTCTCGGTGATGTCGAACTTCGCGAGGTTGTCGGCGACGCGGTCCGCGAGGCGCGGGTCGTCGACGCCGACCGTCCGCCGGTTGCCCGTGAGGTTGAAGCGGAACAGGTAGCCCTGCGCCAGCGTCTCGCGCGACGCGCCGACGATCAGGTCGCCCTCGTACTGCGGGCCGAGCGCCCGCCCGCGCACGAAGCCGACGCCGGCGGGCGCGACCTCCCACTTCCACGCGAACTCGGGATCCTGGTAGTGCGCGCCCGGCAGCAGGAAGAGGCGTGAGAGCGCCTCCGCCGGCGTCGTCGCGATGTTCGCGGGCGACCAGCGGATCTGCTGCAGCCCGAAGAACGGCGGCGGCCCCGCCTCGATCGCGCGGAACTGCGCGATGCGCGACACGGGCCCCGCGATCTGCACCCAGCCGCCGTCCATGCCGGGCGTCACGCGATTGAGCTCGGTGAAGGAGTCGTCGCCGTTCTCCTGCAGCCAGAGGCTGCCGCCCTCCGGGTCGAAGGCCATGCCGAAGCTGTTGCGGTGGCCGTACGAGAAGAGCTTGCGGACGTTGGCACCGACCGCGCCGCCCATCGCCGAGCCCGCGGCGTAGAACGGGTTGTCGGTGGGCGCGGTGCCGTCGGCGTTGAGGCGCAGCACGACGCCGCTCATGTGCGCGTCGTCCGGCTGCGGGCCGCCGAACTGGTCGTCGGGGACGATCGGGCCGGGGCACGTCGGCGTGGGGCCGCACGGCAGGGTCTGCAGCCAGCCGCGCCGCCCCTGGTCGCCGAAGAAGGCGTACAGCTTCCCGTCCGGCCCGAACGCGAGCACGCCGCCGTTGTGGTTGCCGCGCAGCGGCTGGCCCGCGTCCGCCTGGAACGCGCGCAGCCGGATCACGTTGTTCGCCTGCGTCAGCGTCGCGCCGTTCCACACGAACCGGTCGATGCGGTTGCCGAGGAGCGGCACGTCGGCGGCGTTCGGCGAGTCGGCGCCGGTGGTGCTCTCGGTCCAGTACAGGAAGACCGACGGATCGCCCGGGAAGCCCGGCGCCAGCGCGATGCCGAGCAGGCCGCGCTCCGAGAAGCTGTTCACGGCGAGGTCGAGGACGGGCCCGACCGCGGCGCCGTCGCGGAAGCGCATCACGCGGCCGGACGCCTTCTCGAGCACGAGGAAGTCGTCGGGGCCGATGAAGGCCATCGTGGTCGGCTGGCTCAGCCCGGTCGCGGCGGTGCGCACGGCGAGGTTGCCGTCGACCAGCGTGGGGCCGACGACCTGCGCGACGGCGCGGGCGGCCCGCGCGTCGGGCGCGAGCGCGTCCGGCTCGACCGGGCGCTCCGGGTCGGTGCAGCCGGTGCCGAGGGCGAGGATGCCGGCGAGCGCGGGCGCGAGCCCGCGTGCGGCGCATCGCGTGGTCATGCGTACCGCCTCCTGCGTCGAGGGTGGGCGTCGCGGGGCCGCGTGCCCCGCGGACCCCGGACGACGGCGCGAGGGCGGCGCTTATTCCACGCGTGGGACTCCCCACGCGTCGCTGACGATCGGGAACGCGCCGACGGGTGGCCGAACGGCGCGACGCGGCCGTATCGTTGTCGCGCAGTCCCACACTCATCGCGAGAGGACCCCAGCATGCGCAGCATCACCGCACCCGCGCTGGCCGCCGCGGCCATCGCGCTCGCCGGCGGCGCGAGTGCCGTCCGCGCCCAGGACACGTCGCGCGCCGTGGCCGGCGGCGGCATCAGCGTCGCCGGCTGGACCGGCAAGGTCGACGCGAACGAGGCGAAGGCCGGCCAGACGGTCGAGAACGCGAAGCTCGTCCAGGAAGGCGGCGCGCTGCACGCGACCACCGGCCCCGCCATCTCGTACTGGAACCCCGCCAACACGGCGAGCGGCGACTACACCGTGAAGGCGACGTTCCGCGAGCCGCAGTACATGGGGCTCAACAACCATCCGCACCCGTACGGCGTCTTCATCGGCGGGAGCGACATGGGCACCGACACGCAGAGCTACGCGTACTGCGCGGCGTACGGGAACGGCAACTTCATCATGCGCGGCTTCGGCCCCGAGCCGTTCCGCCTGAACGGCCCGCGCGGCGAGGCGAACGCCGCGATCCACAAGGCGGCCGCGAAGGGCGACCCGGTGACGCAGGAGATCGCGATCTCGGTGAAGGGCGACCAGGTGACGTGCTCCGTCAACGGCACCGTGGTCGGCACGTACGCGAAGGCGGACCTCGTGGGCGCCGGGAAGCTCAAGTCGACGGACGGCGTGTACGGCATCCGCATGGGCCACAACACCGAGGCGGTCGTGACGGGCTTCGGCATGACGCCGGCGTCGGGCGGCGACGGCGCGAAGGTGAAGAAGGACTGACGCCGACGACCGGCACGCGCCAAGGCCGACGCGGGGGAGCGCTCAGCGCTCCCCCGCGCTCGCGTCCGGCCCGGCGAGCACGCGGATGCGGTAGCGCCCCGCCGCCTGCCACTGCATCGGGCTGCCATACGAAGGCTCCGCCACGCGGATCAGCAGGCGGCCGCTCGCGGGCACGCGCACCGGCGGGCTGACGAACGGCTCCACCTGCCCTTCCATGAGCATGAGCACGCGCCGCGTGTCGGGGTCGAGCAGCGCGGCGTGCAGCAGCAGGATGCCCTCGCCGGCGCTGGCCTCGAGTGCCACGAGTGAGCCCGGCGCGGCCCGCACGGTGAACTCGTCCACGTCGCCCGGCTCGTCGAGGCGCTCGTCGTCGACCGCCTCGCCGACCACGAGCTCGGCCCGATGGCGCTCCGGTGTCGTCGGGTAGCGCACGAGCGTGAACTCGTAGGCGCCGCAGTCCCGGAACCCCCGGTCGATGTGGCGCGCGACGTCCACCCGCAGCGCCTGCGCCGTGTCGAGCGAGAAGCGCGGCGAGCGCGCGACGCCGGGCGCCTCCGCCGGCGCGACGAGGTTCGCCGTCGGGATCCAGGTCTCCGAGTCGCGACGCCAGACGCGGAAGAAGAAGCCCTCGCAGCTCCCAGGCGCCCCGAGCGCGCGCGCGACGAGCTGCAGGTCGTCGCCGCGGCGCCCCTCCGTGGTGTACTCGTCGAAGTCGCCCGGTGGATCGACGGACTCGCTCACCCGCTCGCCGATCGCGAAGGCGGCGGGCCGCGTCTCGGGCGTCGCGGCGAAGGTGCGCAGCCAGAGCCGATAGCCGCCGACGTACCGCCCGCCGAGGAAGGACGCCGAGGCGCGGTCGCCACTGCTCACGCGGATCGTGTGTCGCCCCGCGGGCAGCGGCGTCCCGCCGGTGACGAAGCGCACCGGCTCCGTCGATCCGGCAGGCACCGCGTTGCCCCCTGCCGCGGCGTAGTCGTCCGCGGTCTGACCGGCGCGCACGACGCGCACCACGAGCGGCTGGACGACGGGGGCCGGATCGGGGGCGAGCTCGGTGACGACGTTCACGTACGTCGGCTCGCGCACGTCGAAGGTGAACTCGTCGACGTCGCCCTCCTGCGCGATGCGCTCGTCGAGGACGCTGTCTCCGGGTGCGATGTGCGCGGGCGCCGACTCGGGCCGCCGGTCGACCGGATACACCAGGATGCGGTAGCGCCCGCGCGCGCGCCGCTCGACCGCCGCCACGCGCAGCGTCGCGCGCGTCGTGCCCCGCAGCATGAGACGCCCCGTCGAGCGCCCGAACTCGAACGCGTCGCGCTCGTCGCTGTGGATCTCCGGGGGCTGGTGGCCCGGCTCCGACACGCCCTCGATCGTGAGGCGCAGCGGCGCCGCCACCGGCGCGTCGAGCGCCTGGAAGAAGACGTTGAACTCCGCGCCGACGGCGGCGGTCAGCGTGAACTCGTCCACGTCGCCCGCGTGGTCCAGCGCCTCCTCCACGATCGCCGGCGCGCGCGTCACCTCGACGGGCGCGCGCTCGGGGCGACGGTCCACGCGCAGCAGCGCGAGGCGGTAGGCGCCGGCGTACGCCACCTCGAACGGATGGTTGGCCGGCACGACGCGCAGCGTGTACGGCGTGACGCCCGTGAGCACGAGTGGCGCCCCCGTGATGCCCGCCTCGAGGTCGTCCGACGGTCCGGCCGCGGCGGTCTCCGTCAGCACGGCGGTCGAGCCCTCACGCACCACCAGGAGCGACGGTCGCCGGCCGGTCGCCGGGCCGGTCACCTGCAGGAAGGCGACGTACTCCTCACCCGGCCGTCCGGTGAAGGTGAACTCGTCGACGTCGTTGCTGGCGTAGAGCGTCTCGCGCGACACCGTGTCGCCCGCCGCGATGGTGCGTGGCGCGATCTCGGGCGCGCGGTCCGCGACGTAGGCCTGCACGCGGAACCGCCCGCTCCCGCTCACCGAGATGCGGAACGGCGCGCGCCAGAAGCGCGTGTCGACGGCGGGCGTCCCCAGCGCGCCGAGCGGACGGCCGTCCGCGGTCGCGTCCAGCCGCGCGATGACGACGCCCAGGCTGTCGCGCAGCGTCGCCTGCGCGACGCCCGCCACCGCCTGCAGCAGGACCGCGAACTGCCCGCCGGGCGGCGTGGCCGGCAGCTCGAGCTGCACGGTATCGCCCGCGGCGACGCTGCGCTCGACGACGTCGTTGTACGCCAGGCGCCCGCCTCCGTCGCGTCCCGCGGTGGGCGACTCGCAGCCCAGGGCCCAGACGGCGAGGAGCAGCAGGAGCGGCAGGCGGGCGAGGGCGTGGCGAGGCATCGGCGAGGGTGCGGAGGACGGCGGCGCGGTGGGCCGCCGTCCTGCGACGATCGCCGTGATCGGGCTGTCACCCGCGCACCGTCACGACGCGCGCCTCCGGTCTCACCGCCGCGCCCTCGCGTCGACGATCCTCGTGCAGCGGCGGCGATCCGTCCCGGACCGGGCGATTCTACATTGCAGAAACTCCCCCGAGCCGCCCCATGTCCACTGGCCTCCGGGTCGCGCCCTTCCCGGCCGAGGTCATGCGACGCGTCGAGCGGCTGCGGGCGGAGATCCCGCGGCTGACCGACGACGAGAGCTTCGTGCGCCTGAACCACGTCCTCGCGGTGCTCGGCCAGGGCCACCTGGGCGTGTTCCCCACGCCCGCGGCCGGACGGCTGCCGATCCGTCCCTACGCGTTCGCCGACGGCGTCCACGTCATCGACGCGGCGCCCGACCAGCGCGCGCTCGTCGGTGCACGGGTGCTGCGGCACACCGCAGCGTGTCTGGCGACATGCAGCACCTGTGGGGCGCGTCGGATCTCGCGTCGACGCCGCACCTGCGCGGCGTGCACGCCATCGACGGCGGCGACCCGAGCGCCGCGACGCTGCCGTACCGCCGCCTCGCGACCGAGCTGACGAGCGTGCGCTGGAACCTGAGCGCGGACGTCCACGACGCGCGGCGCGAGCTGGTGCCCGACGTGCCCGTGCGGCTCACGGCGGCGGCGCACTTCGCGGGCGAGGATCCGGCGCTGGAGACGGTGCTCCGGCTGATCCACGCGCCCGTGCCGTAGCGGGTCGGCGGAGCACGCCGACGGCGCGGTCGAGCACCTCGTCGCGACCCGCGCGCAGGCCCTGCGGCGTCGGGCGCACGATCACGTCCGGGACGAGGCCGATCCCGTGGAAGCGATTGCCGTCGGGGTTCGTGATGCGCTGGTGCGTGAACACCGCGTACCCGCCCCCCGGCAGCGAGAAGTCCGGCGCGCCGCCGTTCGTGCCCGCCGTCGGCTCTCCGACCAGCGTCGCGCGATGGCCGAAGCGGAAGAGCCAGACCGCCGACTCGCCGTAGCTCTGGTCGCGCACGCCGACGAGCACCGCGAGCGGCTTCAGGTATCGCACGCCGCGGTCGCTCCGGTACGGCACCCGCGTGACGGGCTGCTCCTCGCGGGCCCACACCGGCGGGCCGCCGTGCATGAACGTCGTCGGGATGCCGCCGAGCGGCTCGACGACGGGCTCGCGGAAGAAGCGGCTCACGAGCTGCGCCCGGATGTCCGCGTCCGTCCACGCCGGCGTGCCGCTCCGCGCGTCGAGCACCAGTGCGTCCGTCGACGCGAGCGCGGTGAGCGCGCTGTCGAGCCCCGCCGCCGTCGTCATGCGGTAGAGGTCCACGTAGCCGATGTTGCCGGGAAGGCGACGGACCAGGCCCGCGCGACGCGCCAGCGAGTCGGACATGTCGCGATCCATCACGCGCTGCTCGGCGGTCCGCCGCAGGACGACGTCGCGCCGGCCGCGCGGTCCGGTGACGGTGAGGCGCACCTCGCTACCGCGGTCACCGCGCACGACCTCGCCGATCTCCCAGGCGTTCCGCGCCAGCGTCGCCCGCGAGGATGCGGAGCGGTACCGGTTGAGCGAGTCTTCCAGCACGCGCACCGGCACGCCGTCGAGCGCGAGGACCTCGTCGCCGATCGACAGGCCGCCGGTCCGCTGCGTCGAGTCGACGCGGACCACGAGGACGCGGTCCCCCGAGCGTCTCAGCCACGCAGGAATCGTCCAGCGCGGCGGGAGCGGGACGGTGGGATGGTGGACGGACGCGTGCGTGTCGTTCAGTCGCGCCACCAGCCGCTGCAGGGTGCGATAGTAGTCGCGCGTCGTCGTCGCCGCTTCGACCGCGGGGATCCACTCGCGCGGCACGCTCGCCCAGTCGACGCTCGCGTACGGCAGGTAGCCGCTGAAGGCGCCGACCTCCTTCCACAGCCGGACGAGCCCCAGGATCCGGAGCTCGCGCGAGAGCGGCGCGGTGTCGACCGGATACTGCGGCAGCGGGCGCCAGGGAAACGCGAACGCCGGTCGCGGCGCGCGCGCCCTCGCCGCGCCGAGCGTCGCGCGCGCGAGGTCGCCGAGCGCGAGCCCTCGCACGGGCGCTTCGAGCACGGTGTCCGCGCGCGCGCCGAGCGCGCCGTCGCGCGAGACGAGCATCGGCGACTGGAGCGAGACCCGCACGCCGCCGGGGAACGTCAGCACGTCCCACGACTCGACCAGCGGTCCCGAACGCTCCAGCGCCACCGCGACGCCGGGCCGCCGCTGCAGCGCGTCGAGCCCGCGCTGGAGCGCGGCGTACGCGGGCAGGTTCACCAGGAAGACGGTCGGGAGGCGAATCGGCGTCACCGAGTCGCGCGGCGCCGGCGGCGCGAGCAGACCCGCGGGCTCCACCTGCCAGCGCGTCGGCGTGGAGTGGCCGCGGTGCAGCCGGCTCACGAGGACGCCCGTCGGCAGAGCCTCCGCGGTCCACAGCCCGAGCCATGCGCTCGGGTCGTGCTCCTCCTTGCGCTGCCACCGCAGGTCGACGACGAGCAGCTCCGGCGCGCCGTGGACGGCGGAATCGGCGCGGAGGGCCACCTGCGCCGCTCGGGCGTGACGGACGTCGAGCGTGGCGGGGTCGCGCGCGTCGAGGTACGCCACCCCTGGCGCGAGGCGCCGCACGAGCCCGACGCCCGGCACGTCGCTCGAGTCCCGCTCGTCGGCCATCTCCTGCGTCCGCGCGAAGCTGAGCGGGTCGTCGAGCACCGCGAACAGCTCCTCGTTCAGCGCGCGCACGAGGTCCTGCGTCGTGCGCGCGGCCTCCACGCGCGGCACCGCCCGCGTGAAGGCGCGATCCCAGTCGACGTCGCGCCGCGCCTGCGGCACGGGATGAGAGAGCTCGAGCTTCGCCCAGACGACCGCCCGCGTCGCGAGCCGCTGGAGACGCTGCCGCTCGCCCGGATCGTTCCGCCGGCGCGCGGCCCCGCCCGCGCGGACGGGCGCCACGGCCGCCGCTTCCTGATTCCCCGTCGGCTGCGGCGGCGTCTGTGCCCGCAGCGACGTCGCCGCCAGCAGCAGGAGCGCGAGCACGCCGACGCCGGAACGCCCCGTGCGTCGGCGTGGAGGATGCGGGCGGGAGGCGCGCACGGCGATCGGCGTCTGCCGGACGTCGCCTAGTCCCGCGGATGCCGGCAGGACAGCGTGCCGAGCACCTGCTTGAACGCCGTGTAGTCCTGCTGGTCGAACATGTTGCGCAGGTAGATCGGCTGCGGGCCGCTGCAGCTCACCTCCGTGAAGCCCATCACGTCCTCCCACGGGATCGCACCGAGCACCGCGACCTCGCCCTCCTCCTTGGTGACGCGGCCGACGTCCTTCTTCAGCAGGAAGCCCGATCGCGCGCGCAGCACGTAGAGCCATCCGCCGCCGGAGGACTGCACGCCCTTCGCGCCGCCCAGCGTCCCGAACGCGCCCATGAACGCGACGTCGAAGTCGCGCGTCGTCGAGATGTAGCCCTTCATGAAGGAGTCGTCGGTCATCGCCTGCAGGTGCATCTCGCCCTGCTGCATGACCTTCCGCCAGAAGCCGAACTCCGCGATCAGCCGCTTGTCCGCGGCGGTCTGCGGGGCCCGGATGAAGGCCGCCATGTCGGTCAGCCACCCCGCTTCGGCGCTCGCGTCGATGGTGAAACCGTGGCGGCGCTTGAGGTAGCCCAGGAACTCCCGCGCCATCGCCGCGATGTAGGCGTCGTCGGTGCGCGAGGACGGCGGCTGGAAGCCGCCGGAGTTCTTGATGGTCTCGGGCGAGCGCTGGTCGCCGCGGAAGGTGTAGGCGGCGACCTGCTCGAAGAGCGTCATGTGGTCGAAGTTCGCGACCAGGTACTGCCCGAAGCCCTGGCGCAGCGGCGACACCTCCCTGCGCGCCGGCACCGGCGGCGCGGCGCCGCGCTGTCCACCGATCATCCCGGCGAACTGCCGCGGCGCCGTCGTCGGCGCGGCGCCCTTGCGCCAGCCGTGGTCGATGAGCCGCTTGAGCGCCGCGTTGTAGTCGAACTGCTTGACGAACGCGCCGGTGATCGGGATGTACTCAAGGTTGTGCTTCGTGTGCGGCGGGCGGATGCCCCACGGATGCCACTCGGTGAACTCCCGCAGCTGCTTGTAGTACGCGTTGCGGACCTTCGTGGGCGTGCTGGGCATGGCGGCGGGCGCGGTGCGGGTGGGGTGGCGTGTGCGGCGGGGCGGAGCGCCGCGCGCTCCGCCCCGGGTCGTCGCGTCTCGCGTCTCGCGGCGCGGCGCGTCAGGCCGTGCGGCGGCGGCGACGTCCGGCGGCGCCCACGACGACGAGCCCCGTCGCCACCAGCGCGACGGTCGCGGGCTCGGGCACCGTCGCGGCGACGATGTTGTCGATCCCGACCTCCTCGTTGCCCACGACGCCGCCGATCTCGTTCGGCTCGTTCAGACGCAGCGTCGCGAACGGCACGCTCGTGATGACGCCGAAGAACACGGGATCCTGCTCGGTCGCGTTGGTGCCGACCAGTGCGCGCGAGATCGGCCCGCCCGAGAGGAAGGTGAGGAGCACGTCGGCGCCGCTGGTGCGCGGATCCCACGCCACGATGTCGAAGCCGATGGCGTTGTAGCCCCCCGTGTTCACGAACTCGTAGTGGCCGTCGCCGGTCACCCGGGCGGTGCCGCCCGCGCCGAACATGACGTTCCCGGTGCTGCCGTCGAAGACCTGCAGCGTGGGAAACGGCGACTGCGCCACGAGCCCGGGGACGACGGCGGCGCCGGCCAGGCTGGTCCCGACCGGCAGTCCCGAGAAGTCCTGCGTCTGCGTCGGCGCCCCGGCGAGCGCGGCGAGGAAGGCGGCGCGCGAGTCGTAGAAGGTCGGGGTGTGGGCGCGCGCCGTGGGCGCGTGGGCCACGAGCGCGAGCGCCGCGGCGGCGAGCGTGCGACGGAGGGTCATGCGTGGTCCTCGGCGAGAGTCGGCGGGCGGTGGTGCCCGGTGTGTCGCGAAACGGCCTGCAGGATCGGCCGCTACGGTCGCACTCGC
The DNA here is from genome assembly GCA_966128675.1 of uncultured bacterium. Classification (GTDB taxonomy): domain Bacteria; phylum Gemmatimonadota; class Gemmatimonadetes; order Gemmatimonadales; family Gemmatimonadaceae; genus Roseisolibacter. The sequence goes on from CBHYLO010000085.1 coordinate 10,650, forward strand.
CGGTGACGGGCGCAAGTGTGGGCGGCAGTCGACACCGCCCGCGCCGGATCAAGAGCCGTTCACGCGCAGCGGGGGGGGGGCCGGGGTCGTGGCGCCCCCCCCCGGCGGGCCGCGGCCCCCCCCCACAGGGGAGCCCCCCACCCCGGACCCCCCCCCCAGGG
>CBHYLO010000086.1:0-10807 GCA_966128675.1 uncultured bacterium
CGTGTACTCGTACGTGATGCGCTCCGTGTTCGTGCAGCCGTAGCTCTTGAGCTGCGCCTCGATCCAGTCGACGGCCGCGCGGTTGCGATCGGTGCCCTGGCGGCGATCGCCGAACTTCGTGAGCTCCTTGATGGTCGCCTTGTAGCGCTCCAGCTCCAGCCGCCCGACGAGCGCGCGGACGTCGTCGGGCGCGCTGTCGGCGGGCGCCAGCGCGCGGCGGGGCGAGTGGGCGAGGGCAAGCAGTCCGCAGACGCCGAGCAGGGACGCGGTGTGACGCATGGATCGGGGCTCCGGGGTGGCCGGTGGATGCCGGGGATGGGGACGAAGCTAGCCGCCGTCGCGCGGGCGCGCGCGTCACGCCGGCCGCGGCACCTCGTAGTGCAGCTCCGCGAAGGCGGTGCCCACCGCGTGCACCGACACCAGCCGCAGCGGCGGCTGCGTGATCGCGCGCGGCAGCAGCGGCTTGCCCGCGCCCAGCGTCACCGATCCGATCTGCACGAAGATCTCGTCGAGCAGCCCCGCGTCGTGGAACTGCCCTGCGAGGTCGCCGCCGCCGACGATCCAGACGTTCTTGCCGGCGGCCGCCTCCACCATCGCGCGGTGCACGGGCCGCACGTCGCCGTTGACGAAGCGGACGTCCGCGCCGGGCACGCCGCGCAGCGTGCGCGACGAGAAGACCCACACCGGCTGCGTGTACGGCCACGGCTGCGGCGGCTCGGCCTCCACGACGTGGCGGAGCATCCACTCGTAGGTGGCCGAGCCCATGGCGAGCGCGCCGACGTCGCGGATGAAGGTCGGGTAGCTGGTGTCCTCGGGGTCGCCGAGCGGGAAGAGCCAGTCGAGGGAGTCGCCGGGACCGGCGATGAAGCCGTCGAGGCTCGAGGCCGTGTAGTACTGGGTCTTCATGCGGAGCGGTCGGAGAGGAGGGAGCGGCGCGGCCACCAGCGCGCGCGCGCCGACATGACGCCCGCGAACGCCGCCCAGCCGAGCAGCGCGCCGGTCGCGTCGGGGAGGAGATCGCGCAGCCGGCAGTGGCCCGCGCCCGTGACGCCCTGCGCCAGCTCCAGCAGCGCGCCGACGGCGAGCGTGGTCGCGAAGGCGGCGACTTCCGCGCGCCGGTTCGCGCGCGCGTCGGTGCGCGAGACGGGGAACTGCCGGCGCGCGAGCGGGAAGCAGAGCGCGAACAGGACGATGTGCGGCGTGTTGCGGAACGAGAAGAGCGCGAGCTCCGGGCCGACCAGCAGCTCGCACGCCGTCGGCACGAGCGGCGCCGCCGGCCAGCCCGCGCGCAGCGCGAACGAGAAGAGCGCGAGCGCCACGAACCCGCCGAACGCCGCGCGCCGCCGGCGAAGCGCCGGCAGCAGCAGGGCGGCGGCGAGCAGCAGCAGCGTGAGGGCGCGGACGGCGAGGCTCATCGCGCGCGCAGCCACGCCACGAGGTCCGCCAGCACGATCGCCCGATCCGCCGGCCGCTCGTTGTAGATCTCGTGGTACAGCGCGTCGTAGCGCGTCAGCGTCCCGACGCCCGCCGGCAGCCGCGCGTGGAAGGCCTCCGCGCCCGCGGGATCGACGAAGCGGTCGTCGCCCGCGACCTGCAGCAGCGTCGGCACGTCGCAACGCGCCGCGTCCGCGATCGCCCGCTCGCCCGCCGCCAGCATGAACGCCACCAGCCGCGGCGTCACCCGGTCGTGCATCTCGGCGTCCCGCTCCACCGCGGCGATGACGTCCGGATCGTGCGACACCTCGTGCATCGACAGCCGGTTGGGCACGCGCAGGTTCGGCAGCCAGCGACTCCCCACCTCCGCCGCCCACCGGTCCACGCGCGACACGCGCGGGCGCAGCGCGGGCGACGAGAGCACCATCCCGCGCGGCCGGATCCAGCCGCCCGTGACCGCGCGCGCGACGATGCACCCGCCCATGGAATGGCCCAGGATGAACGGCGCGCGCGCGTCGCCGCGCGCGCGCCGCTCCGTCGCCACGCGGTCGTACATGAGCGCGACGTCGTCCACCAGCGCGTCGGGCGACGGCAGCGTGGCGCGCGGCCCGCCCGAGCGGCCGAAGCCGCGCTGGTCGAAGCTGCGCACCTCGATGCCGAGCGCCACGATCGCGGCGGCCACGTGGTCGTAGCGCCGCGCGTGCTCGCCGAGGCCGTGCACCAGCAGCAGCACGCCCGCGTCGCCGGTGCCCTCGGCCGCCGGCCAGCGGCGCTCGACGACGCGCGTGCCGTCGGCCAGCGTGACGGGCGTCTCCTCCGCCGTGTGGATGGTGGTGGACATGGCCGCCAATCTGCACCGCGGGCGCCGGCCGCGGGATGCCCCGGAGCCGCCGCTCGCGGTACCTTGGTGCGGGAGGAGGTGGAGCCATGAGGAGCTCGTCGCTGCAGCTGGCGGCCGCCGTGCTGGCGGTCGTCCTGGGGTCGGGATGCCGCACCGCCGCACCGGCACAGGCGCCGGCACAGGCGCCGGCACCGGCACCGGCCGCCGCGTCCGAGCCGGCGCCCGCGCCGCGTGCCGAGACCGGCCGGCCGCGCCGCGCCGCCGACGTCGAGTTCGTGCACGGGATGATGGCGCACCACGCGCAGGCGCTCGTGATGACGGCGCTGGTGCCGACCCGCAGCCGCCGCGACGACCTGCGCGCGCTCGGCCAGCGCATCGAGGTGTCGCAGCGCGACGAGATCGCGCTCATGCAGCGGTGGCTGACCGCGCGCGGCGAGCGCGTGCCGAGCGTGGACCCGGCGCACGCGCACCACATGGACCCGCGGCAGATGCCGATGGCGATGCCCGGCATGCTGACCGCGGCCGAGCTGCAGCGGCTGGCCGACGCCGACGGCGCCGCGTTCGACCGCCTCTTCCTGCAGTCGATGATCCGCCACCACGAGGGCGCGCTGACGATGGTGGCCGAGTACCTCGCGAAGCCCGGCGCGGGGCAGGACACGGAGCTGTTCCGCTTCGCGTCCGACGTGGACGCCGACCAGCGCGCCGAGATCCGGCGCATGCGCGCGCTGCTCGACGCCATGGCCCGGCCGTGACCTACCCCTGAGCACTCACTCCACATCCCCCATGCGACTCCACCCGTTCGCCTGCACGACCGCCGTCCTCGCCGCCGCGCTCCTCGCCGCCGACGCGTCCGACGCCGGCGCGCAGGCGATGCCCGTGCAGAAGTCCGTCACGCCCGCCGCGCAGGGCCCCGACCCGCGCGTCGGCCTCGCGGGCGGCTGGATGGATGCGAAGGAGGCGATCCGCAACCTGCAGCTCGTCGGGCACCAGCCGCGCCCCGCGGGCTGGTTCAACCCGGCCTCGATGGGCGACTTCGGCTTCGCCAACGCGGACCTCGCGTTCAGCGGCACCTACGCGTTCCAGGGCGGCTTCAACGGCGTCCAGATCTGGGACCTGAGCAACCCGGCCAGCCCGTCGCTGAAGTCGGCGATCGTCTGCCCCGGTGGCCAGGGCGACGTGTCGGTCTACCGCAACCTGCTCTTCATGTCGGTCGAGGAGCCGCGCGGCCGCGTGGACTGCGGCACCACCGCCATCGCCGACACGGCGAGCGCGGACCGCTTCCGCGGCGTGCGCATCTTCGACATCAGCGACATCGCGGCGCCCAAGCAGATCGCCAGCGTGCAGACGTGCCGCGGCTCGCACACGCACACGCTGCTCGCCGACCCGAAGGACACGGCCAACCTGTACGTCTACGTGCAGGGCACGAGCCCGGTCCGTCCGGCGTCGGAGCTGGCCGGCTGCTCGGGCCGCGCGCCGAGCGAGGACCCGAACACCGCGCTCTTCCGCATCGAGGTCATCAAGGTGCCGCTCGCGAACCCGGCGGCGGCGGCGATCGTCAGCACGCCGCGCGTCTTCGCCGACTCGGCCGGCAACGTCGCGGGGCTGTGGAAGGGCGGCAGCCACGGCGCGGGCACGCAGGAGACGGCGCAGACCGACCAGTGCCACGACATCACGGTCTACCCGGAGCTAGGGCTGGCCGCGGGCGCGTGCTCGGGCAACGGCATCCTGCTCGACATCCGCGACCCGGCGAACCCGAAGCGCATCGACGAGGTGAGCGACCCGAACTTCGCCTACTGGCACTCGGCGACGTTCAGCAACGACGGCAGCAAGGTCCTGTTCACCGACGAGTGGGGCGGCGGCGTCGCGCCGCGCTGCCAGGCGACGGACAAGCCGGAGTGGGGCGCGAACGCGGTGTTCACGCTGACGGACCGCAAGCTCAAGCCGGCGGGCTACTACAAGCTCCCCGCCGCGCAGAGCGCGACGGAGAACTGCGTGGCGCACAACGGCTCGCTGATCCCGATCCCGGGCCGCGACGTGATGGTGCAGGCGTGGTACCAGGGCGGCATCTCGGTGTTCGACTTCACGAACCCCGCGAAGCCGGTCGAGATCGCGTTCTTCGACCGCGGTCCGATGGACCCGCAGCGTCTCGCGCTCGGCGGCTACTGGTCGGCGTACTGGTACAACGGGTACATCGTCGGCTCGGAGATCGGGCGCGGCCTCGACGTCTTCAAGCTGACGCCGAGCGAGCTCCTGTCGCAGAACGAGATCGACGCGGCGATGCTGGTGAAGACCGACGCGCTGAACCCGCAGCTGCAGACGCGCATCACGTGGCCGGCGAGCTTCGTGGTGGCGCGCGCCTACCTCGACCAGCTGGCGCGCGGCAACGGCCTGTCGGCGGCGCGCCGCACGGCGGTCGCCCGCGCGCTCGACGGCGCGGAGCGGCAGCAGGGCGCGGCGCGCCGCACGGCGCTGAACACGCTGGCCACGGCGCTCGACCGCGACGCCGCGACGGCCGCCGACGGCGCGAAGGTGCGGATGCTGGCCGGCGCGGTGCGCGACCTCGCGCGCTGATCGAGCGACGACGCGCCGGACCCGAACGGCAAGAACGGACAGGATTACAGGATTTTGCAGGATTGACAGGATTACGCCCTGTGTGGCGGTACGCGATCTGGCACCACGCGGCGCCCTGAATCCTGTCAATCCTGCAAATCCTGTTAATCCTGTCTAATGCAGTTCGCCGTTCAGGTCGGGCGCGCATTCACTTGCCCGTGCGGCGCGCGCCAGTAACATCCGCGCATGCCGCGCCATCTCGCCCATTCGACCGCCGCGCTCCTCGCGCTCGCCCCGCTGGCCACGCACGCGCAGACGCCCGCCCCCACCGCGGTCGTCCGCGTCAACCAGCTCGGCTACCTGCCGCAGGGGCCGAAGGTCGCCGTCGCCTGCGCGCTCGACTCCACGCCGCTGCCGCGCTTCCGCGTGGAGAGCGAGAGCGGGCGCGTCGTGCAGGCCGCGCGGCCCGCGCGCGAGGCGGGCGCCTTCGGGCCGTGCGTGCGCACGTGGCGGCTCGACTTCGGCGCCGTGCGCGCGCCGGGGCGCTATAGAGTCGTCGCGCTCGGGGATTCGCTGCGCATCGTCTCCCCCACCGTGCGCATCGGCGCGGACGTCTACGACGGCGCCGCCGACGTGCTGCTCGCCTACATGCGGCAGCAGCGCTCGGGCTTCAACCCGTTCTTCCGCGACTCGGTCCACAAGCGCGACGGCCTGATCGTCGACGACAGCGCGCGCGCCGGCCAGTTCGTCCCGGTCAGCGGCGGCTGGGCCGACGCCGCCGACTACCTGCAGTACGTCACCACGTCCGCCAACGCGACGTTCGTGATGCTGATGGCGTACCGCGACCACGGCGCGGCCTTCGGCGACGCGCACGACGCGCGCGGCCTCGCGGGCCGCAACGGCACGCCCGACGTCCTCGACGAGGCGCGGCACGGGCTGGAGTGGCTGCTCGCGATGTTCCCGTCCGACGACCAGCTGTACAACCAGCTCGGCGACGACCGCGACCACGCCTTCCTCGACCTGCCGACGACCGACAGCTCGGACTACGGGTGGGGGCGCGGGAAGGAGCGGCCGGTGTATCCGTGCACCGGCCGGCCGCAGGGACTGCTGCGCCACAAGAACCGCGCGACGGGCCTCGCGTCGACCGCCGGCAAGTACGCCTCCGCGATGGCGCTCGGCGCGCGACTCTTCGCCACGCGCGACGCCGCCTTCGCGGCGCGACTGCGCGAGCGCGCCGTCGCGGCCTACGCGCTGGGGCGGAAGCATCCGGGCGTCTGCCAGACCGCGCCGGGCAGCGCGCCCTACTTCTACGAGGAGGACAACTGGGTGGACGACATGGAGCTCGGCGCCGCCCAGCTCCACGCGCTCACCGGCGAGCGCCGCTACCTCACGGAGGCGATGGAGTACGCGCGGCAGGAGCCCGTGACGCCCTGGATGGGCGCCGACACCGCGCGCCACTACCAGTGGTATCCGTGGCACAACAACGGGCATCACGAGGTGTGGCGCGCGCGGGGCGCGACGGCGGCGGAGCGGCGCGAGGTCGCGGCGTTCTACCGCCGCGGGCTGGAGGCGGTGGCGCGGCGCGCCGACAACGGCTTCCGCGTCGGCATCCCGTTCATCTGGTGCTCGAACAACCTGATGGCGTCGCTCGCGACGCAGGCGCACCTGTACCGTAGCATGACGGGCGATCCGCGCTTCCGCGAGCTGGAGGCGGCGGCGCTCGACTGGCTGTTCGGCGCGAACCCGTGGGGCGTGTCGATGGTGATCAACCTGCCGGCCGACGGCACCTGGGCGCGCGACCCGCACTCGGTGGTGGCGATGCAGTTCGGCCCCACCTCGCAGACCGGCGGGCTGCTCGACGGGCCGGTGTACCGCTCGATCTACCAGAACCTGCGCGGCATCGCGCTGCACGAGCCGGACGAGTACGCGGCGTTCAACACGGGGCACATCGTCTACCACGACGACCGCGGCGACTACTCGACCAACGAGCCGATCATGGACGGCACCGCGAACCTCACTTACCTGCTGGCGGCGATGACGCGGGAGACGAAGGCGCCGGTGCGCCCGCCGCGCTGACAGCACGGGCCAGGCGCGCCGGACCCCGTTGCCGTTGGGAAGGATACGGATGCTCCGGATCGAGCGGATGCTCCGGATCGTCCCGCGTGGCCGCGACGGCCCATGCGCTCCGAGGAGCGATCTGCACGATCCGCCTCATCCGGAGCATCCGCATCCTCCCCAACGGGCAGAGGGTCCGGCGCGCTGGACTCGAACGGCGAGCGGCGTTGACAGGATGACGGGATGACCAGGAGGCTCCTCGAGGCGCATGGGATCTCGCGCACCACGGAGCCTCCTGGTCATCCTGTCCGATGTCGTTCCGGGTCCGGCGCGCCAGCCGTCGCGATGACCAGCACGCCCGCGAGCACCAGCACCGCCCCCGCGTAGCCGAGCGGACGCAGCGCCTCGCCCCAGACCAGGTATGCGAGCGCCGCGGCGACCACCGGCTCCATCGTCGCCACCGTCGCGGCGCGCGTCGCCGGTAGCCGGCGCAGCCCGAGCCCGTACACGAAGTACGCCAGGTACGTCGGCACGACGGCGATGAACGCCAGCACCGCCCACGTCGTCGCCGTCTTGGGCGCGAAGCGCACCGCGGGCAGCAGCGCCAGCGCGCCGATCGGCAGCGCGTGCGCCAGCACCGTCGGCGCCTCGTAGCGCGCGAAGTAGCGCTTGCCGAACAGGTAGTAGACCGCGTACGCGAGCCCCGCGACCAGCCCCCACGCGATCGCCGCGCCGCCCAGCCGCACGCCGCCGCCCGGCGCGCCCGTGCCGAGCGCCACGAGCGCGACGCCGCCCAGCGTCAGCGCGAGCGCGGCGGCCGTGCGCGGCGTCAACCGCTCGTGCAGCCAGAGCGCCGACGCCAGCGCGACCCACGCCGGCGCCGTGTAGAGCAGGATGGCCGCCAGCGCCGCGCCGCCCGCGTTCACGGCGCGGAAGTACGACACATAGAAGAGCGCCACGCCCACCAGCGCGAAGCCCGCGAACGCCGGCAGGTCGCGCGGCGCGACGCGCACGCGGCGGCGCGCCAGCGCGTGCGCGGCGAACAGCGCGCCGCCCACCAGCGCGCGCCAGAAGCCCAGCTCCAGCGGCTCGACGCCGTCGCGCAGCGCGAGGCGCGCGGCCGGCCCCAGCGTGCCCCACAGCGCCGCGGCGAGGAGGATCCAGACGTAGCCCATGCCGCGAAGCTAGTGGACGCGCCGCGCGAGCCCGCGCAGCTCCTGCCCGGCCGCCGACGCCACCGCGCGCGCCACCAGGGCCACCGGCGAGCCGTTGCCGAACACGCCGGCGATCCCGCGCAGCATCCGCGGAGTGAAGCGCGCGCCCTCCCCGATCGCGTAGATCGGCTCCCACGCGTCGGGCTCCAGCCCCGCCTTGAACGCCTCCAGCCCCTGGAAGTTGTAGAAGCGCTTCCCGTGCGCGCGCAGGTGCGTCAGCGCCACGCGCAGCCATGCGGGCTGCACCGGCGCGCCCTCCGCGCCGCGCGGCGAGAGCGGCGACAGGCCCAGCGTCGCGTAGCGCGAGCCCGCGTCCGCGAAGGCCCGCATCGCCGCGTCCACCAGCAGCTGGGTCGTGCCGTTGGGCGCCTCGCGCACGCGCGGCCACTGCTCCACCAGCCAGCCGTCGCGCGCCGGCACCGGCGTCGCCACGAGGAACCCCACCACCGCCCCCTCCCGCTCGGCCACGAAGACGCGCCGGTCCTCCGTGTGCCCCAGGAGGTCGGGCGTGACCATGAAGCCGAGCGGCGGCAGGCCGCGGGTGGCGAGCCAGGCGTGCAGGACCGCGCGCAGCGCCGGCGCATCGTGCGCGCGCGCGGGCGGCCACTCGACCACGCGCACGCCCTTGTTGCGGGCCCGGTGCAGCTGCGCGCGCAGCGAGGCCTTGCGCCGCACGATCGCGTCCCAGCCGGCCGGGTCCCACGTCGGCTGCGCGCCCAGCCGCACCACCGCGTGGTCGGGCCGCCCGCCGAGGATCGCCTCCAGGCGCGTGCCGGCGCCGAAGAAGACCACCCGCTCGCCGTGCGCGCGCGCGTCCGCCTCCAGTTCGTCGGCGACCGCGGCCAGGCGCGGCAGGGCGCAGACGGGCGCGCCGGCCACCACGCGCACGCGGGCGTGGCGCTGGTAGCCGGCCACCGCGTCCCCCGCGGCCGCGAACCAGAGCGCCATGCCCGGATTCAGGATCTGGTAGGCGGTCCCGTTCCAGCCGTGGCGCAGCACCAGCGCGCGCGCCTCCCCCCAGCGCGGATCGGTCATTCCCCAAAGCTAGCTCGTCCGGCCGGCGGCGCGGCGCGACCGTTGCCGGGATCCCGCCCGTGCCCGACGACCTCCGCTACGTCCTCCTCCTCTTCGCGCTGTTCGTGGTGCCGCGCATCCTGCAGCGGTACCGCCTGCCGAGCGCCATCACGAGCTTCCTGCTGGGCGCCGGGGTCGCCTTCTCGGGCGCGGAGCTGATCCCCCACGGCCCCACCCTGCCGCTGCTGGCGACCTTCGGCATCGCGTCGATGTTCCTGGTCGCCGGCCTCGAGGTCAACGTCGCCGAGCTGCGGCGCGGCGCGCGCGTGATCTGGGAGCACCTCGCGCTGCACGCGATCGTGCTCCTGCTCGCGGGCGTCGTGGTGACGCTGCTGCTCGGCATCGGCGCCCGGCCGGCGGCGCTGGTGGCGCTGGCCCTCTTCACGCCGTCCACGGGCTTCATCCTCAGCTCGCTGCCGCAGCTCGGCGTCAGCGTCGAGGAGCAGTTCTGGATCCGCGCCAAGGCGATCGCGTTCGAGCTGCTGGCGCTGGCCATCCTCTTCGTCACGCTGCAGTCGACGTCGGCCGAGCGGCTGGTGGCGGCCACCGCGGCGCTGATGATCATGACCTTCGTGCTGCCGGTCGCGTTCCGCCTGTTCGCGGCGCGCATCGCGCCGGTCGCGCCGCGCTCGGAGTTCGCCTTCCTGCTGATGCTCGCCGTCGTCGCCGCCTACATCACGAAGGCGCTCGGCGTCTACTACCTGGTGGGCGCGTTCCTCGTGGGCGCGGCGGCGCAGTCGTTCCGCGAGCAGCTGCCGGCGCTGTCGTCGGAGTCGCTGGTGCACGCCGTCGAGGCGTTCGCGTCGCTGTTCGCGCCGTTCTACTTCTTCTACGCCGGCACGCACCTGCGGCCGCAGGACTTCCCGCCGCGCGCGCTGCTCGTGGGCGGCGGGCTGCTGCTGGTGTGCGTGCCGCTGCGCGTGCTCCTCGTGCTCGTGCACCGCCGCGCGGCGTTCCGCCAGCCGCTGCGCGTGGGGCTCCCGGTGGCGCTGGCCCTCACGCCGACGCTCGTCTTCTCGCTCGTGCTGGCGGAGATCCTGCGCGACCGCTTCGCCGCGGCGCCGTGGCTGGTGGGCGCGCTGATCATCTACACCATCGGGAACACGCTCGTCCCGGGCTTCGCGCTGCACGGCCGCGCGTCGGAGCTGGACGTGCTGCAGGCCGACGCGCTGGCCGACGCGGGCGACCCGGCCACCGCGCACGCCGGCCCGCCGCCCGAGGACGAGCAGGCCACGCCGCCGGCGGTCGTGCTGCCGCATCCGGCACGGCGCTCGCGATGAGCGGGCGGCGGACCGCCCTCACCACCCGGAGCGCATGAGCAGACGCTGGCCCGACCACCTGTGGATCGTCCGACACGGCCAGAGCGCCGGCAACGTCGCGCGCGACGCGGCCGACGCGGCCGGGCTGCACGTGATCGACATCGCGGAGCGCGACGTGGACGTGCCGCTCAGCGACCTGGGGCGGGAGCAGTCGGCGGCGCTCGGCCGCTGGTTCGCGGCGATGCCGCCCGACGCGCGGCCCGAGACGGTCATCACGTCGCCCTACCGCCGCGCGCGCGAGACGGCGGCGCTGGTGGGGGGGGCCGGGGGGGGGGGCCGCCCCGCGGGGGGGCCAAAAGACCCGGGGCGGGCGCGGGCAG
>CBHYLO010000087.1:0-10781 GCA_966128675.1 uncultured bacterium
CCCCGACCGCCGGCGCCGACGCCACCGCCTCGCGGAACGGCCCGTACATCGCCGAGGCGGACTTCGTCGAGTACGAGAGGATGGCGACGTCCTGATGCCCGGCCGCGTCGAGCGCCGCGCGGATCGCGCTCACCATCCCATCCAGCATCGCGCTCGGCGCCACGATGTCGCAGCCCGCGTCGGCATAGGCGACCGCGGTGCGCGCGAGCAGCGGCAGCGTCGCGTCGAGGTCCACGCCGCCCCGCGCGTCGAGCGTGCCGCAGTGGCCGTGCGCCGTGTACTCGCACAGGCAGACGTCGGCGATCACGAGCAGGTTGGGCGCGCGCTCCTTGATGCGCGCGATCGCGCGCGGCACGGGTCCGTGCTCGCTCCAGGCGCCGCTGCCGCCGTCGTCCTTGTGGTCGGGGATGCCGAACAGCAGGACCGCGGCGATGCCGGCGGCGAGGGATTCATCGATCTCAGCGTCCAGCCGGTCGACCGTCCACTGCGCGTGGCCCGGCAGCGACGCGATCGGCCTCACCTCGTCGGCGCCGTCCTTCACGAACAGCGGCAGGATCAGGTGCTCGGGGCGCAGCAGCGTCTCGACGAGCATGCGGCGCGCGGCGGCGTTGCGGCGCAGGCGGCCGACGCGCGCCGCGGGCGGCAGCGACGTCTGCGACGGCGTCGTCTCGGTCGTGAAGGGAGCGGACATCTCAGTGTGGAACGGGGAGTCGGTCGGCCAGGCACGCGCACAGCGCATGTACCAGCGCGTCGTCGCTCGGCTGCGTGGCGACGGCGGCCACGCGCAGCCCCAGCCCCTCGCACGCGCGCGCGGTCGCGGGGCCGAGGCACACCACCCGCGGCGCGCCGGCGCCGCGCAGCGCGTCGCCGCACGCGCGCGCCACCGCGCTCGCGGCCGACGGGCTCGCGAGCAGCACGGCGTCCAGCGTGCCGGCGCGCGCGTGTGCCGCGGGCTCCGCCAGCGCGTCGGGCGGCGCGGGGAGCGTGCGGTATGCGATCACGCGCTCCACCGTCGCGCCGCGCGCGCGCAGCACCGCGGGCAGCGCGTCGCGCGCGCGATCCGCCGCCGGAAAGAGCACGCGCGTGCCGCGCGGCCGCGGGAGCGCGTCGCCCAGGCCGTCGGCGGTGTGCAGCGCGGGCACGCAGTCCACGCGTCCCAGCCGCGCCTGCGCCGCGCGCGCGGTCGCCGCGCCCACCACGGCCACGGGCGGCAGCTGCGACATCGCGTCATCGCGCAGCGCCAGCCGCTCCGCCACCGCCTCGACGGCCGACACGCTGGTGAGCGCCAGCCAGTCGAAGTCGAGCAGGCGCGCGAGCGCGTCGTCGAGCGCGTCCCAGCTCGCCGGCGGCGCGACGGTGATCGCCGGCGCGGCCAGCACGTCGGCGCCGAGCGCTTCGAGGGCCGCGACGAGGCCGGCCATGCGCTCGCGCGGGCGCGTGACCGCGATGCGACGCCCGGAGAGCGGCGTCGCGTTCGTCACCCCAGGGCTCCCACGCGCAGCCCCGCCTCGCGCAGCAGCGCGTCGCCGCCGTCGGCGAGCAGCGTCTCCGCCACCGCGGCGCCCAGCGTCGTGGCGTGCTCCGCGGGCCCCGTGGCGCCGACGCGCAGCGTGCGCCCGTCCGCGTGGCCGATGAGCCCCTCGACCGTCAGCGTGCCGTCGGCGTGCAGCGTCGCGTGCGCGCCCGTGGGCGCCGCGCACCCCGCGCCGAGTCGCGCCAGGAACGCGCGCTCCGCGACCACGGCCGCGCGGGTGCGCGCGTGGTCCAGCGCCGCGACCAGGGCGTGTGTGCGCGCGTCGTCGGCGCGCACCTCGACCGCGATCGCGCCCTGGCCCACCTGCGGCAGCATGTCGGCGGGCGCGAGGTGCTCGGTCGCGCGCGCGATCAGCCCCAGCCGCCGCAGCCCCGCGGCCGCGAGCACGATCGCGTCGTACTCGCCCGCGTCCAGCTTGCGGAGCCGCGTGTCGACGTTGCCGCGGATGTCGAGCAGCGTGAGGTCGGGGCGCAGCGCGCGCAGCTGGCAGGCGCGCCGCGGGCTGCTCGTGCCCACGCGCGCGCCGTGCGGCAGGTCGCGCAGCGCCGCGCCGTCGCGCGACACGACGACGTCGCGCGGGTCCTCGCGCTCCAGGAACGCGGCCAGCGCCATGTCGGCCGCCAGCGTCGACGGCAGGTCCTTCGCGCTGTGCACCGCGAGGTCGATCTCGCCCGCGCGCAGCGCGTTCTCCAGCTCCGTCGCGAACAGCCCGCTCCCGCCGATCGCCGCCAGCGGCACGTCGGTGCGCACGTCGCCCTTCGTCGTGATGACGACGATCTCGATCGCGACGTCCGGGTGCGCATTTGCATGCGCCGCGCCCAGCGCCGCCGCGACGAGTCGCGCCTGCGTCATGGCGAGCGCGCTGCCGCGCGTGCCGAGCCTCAACGACTGCGCCATGACGTCCGACATGGGCTCAGTGCGCGGCGGACGCGGGGCGCCCACCTTCCGCATGAATCGGCGACGCGCCCTCCGCCAGCTCGTCGCGGCGGCGCGTGGTCGGCGGCGGCGTGTCCACGCGCACCGTGTTCTCGCCGCGGATCGCACGCTCGCAGATCGCCGTGAACGCGTCCACGAAGTCCGGGCGCGCGTTCGGCAGCCGCGTGCGGCGGTACGTGATGCCCAGCTCCCCGGCCTTCTGCTGCGCCTCGACGTCCAGGTCGTACAGGATCTCGAGGTGGTCGCACACGAAACCGATCGGCATCTGCAGCACGTCGCGCACGCCTTCCGCCTGGAGCTCGGGCAGGAAGTCGAGGATGTCCGGCCCGATCCACGGCTCGCCGGTGCTGCCCGCGCTCTGCCACGCGCGCCGGTAGCCCTGCAGCCCCGCGCGCTCGCTCACCAGGCGCGCGCTCTCCTCCAGCTGCGCCTCGTACGGGTCGCCCCACGTGCGGATGCGCTCCGGCAGCGAGTGCGCGCTGAAGATCACCGTCACCGCGTCGCGCCGCTCGGCCGGCCAGTGCGCCAGCTCCTCGCGCACCAGCGCCGCCGCCACGTCCACGAAGCCCGGGTCGTCGTGCCACTGCTCCACGAAGTCGACGTCGAGCTGCACGTCGTGCTTGTGCATCCCCTCGAACAGGTAGCGCTGGTAGCCGCCGACGCTGAAGCGCGAGTAGTGCGGCGCCAGCACGACGCACACCACGCGCGTGATGCCGTCGGCCTTCATGCGCGCCACGACGTCGGCGATCCACGGCGTCCAGTGCTTCATGCCGACGTACACCGGCACGTCGTGCCCGCGCGCGGAGAGCCGCTCCGCGACGCCCGCGCGCACCGCCTCGGTGAGCGCGGTCAGCGGCGTGCGCCCGCCCACCGCCTCGTAGCGGTGGCGCAGGTGCGCGACCGACTCGGGCGACGGCGGCCGCCCGCCGCGGATGTGCGTGAAGTACGGCTCGACCTGGTCGGGCGTCTCGGGCGTGCCGTACGCCAGCAGCAGGATGCCGGTGCGGCCGGCGGGAGTCGTCGTGTCGCTCATGCGTCGCTCGGGCGGGAACGGTGAGGCGGTCAGGCGGCGGGCGCCATGGCGTCGGTCACGGCGTCGGTCGTCGCACCCGTCGCCGCGGCTTGCGGGCGGTACGCCTGCACGACCTCGACGACGCGCTCGATGTTCGCCAGCGGCGTGTGCGGCAGCATGCCGTGCCCGAGGTTGAAGACGTGGCCGGGACGCCCGGCCGCCCGGTCCAGCACCTCGCGCGCGGCCGCGGCCACGACGTCCGCGGGCGCCGACAGCGCCGCGGGATCGAGGTTGCCCTGCACGCCCTTGTCGAAGCCGACGCGCGCCCACGCCTGGTCCAGCGGCGTGCGCCAGTCGAGGCCGATGATGCCGGCGCCGTCGTCCTTCATCTGGTCGAGCAGGTGCGAGCACCCCGTCCCGAAATGCACGAGCGGCACGTCGAGATCCCGCAGCCCCGCGAACACCCGCTGCGTCCACGGCCGCACGTGCCGCTCGTAGTCGGTCACGCTCAGCGCGCCCACCCAGCTGTCGAACAGCTGCAGCGCGCTCGCGCCGGCCTGCGCGTTGGCGCGCATGAAGCTCACCACGATCGCCACCAGCCGCTCCATGAGCGCGCTCCAGACCTCCGGGGCGCCGAGCATCAGCGCCTTGGTCTTGGCGAAGTCGCGCGTCGGCCGCCCCTCGACCAGGTACGCCGCCAGCGTGAACGGCGCGCCCGCGAAGCCCAGCACCGCGCGCTCGGGCGCGAGCGCGGCGCGCACCAGCCGCACGGCCTCGATCGCCGCCGGCACGTCGGCCTCTGGCTCCAGGTCGCGCAGCGCGGCCACGCCCGCCAGGTCGCGGATGGGGTGCGCGATCACGGGCCCGACCCCCTCGACGATGTCGAGGTCGATCCCGATGCCCACCAGCGGCAGCATGATGTCGCCGAACATCACCGCCGCGTCGAGCGGCATCCGGCGCATGGGCTGCAGCGTCACCTCGGCGCACAGCGCGGGGTCGGCGCACATCTGCAGCAGCGTCCACCGCTCGCGCAGCTTCCGGTACTCGGGCAGCGTGCGGCCGGCCTGGCGCATGAACCAGACGGGCGTGCGCTCGACGGGCAGGCGGCGCGTGGCGCGCTCGAAGAGCCCCGTGGGCTCGGGGGAGGAGACGACGGTCACGGTTTCAATGTGGTGAACGCTGCGGACTGCGGGCAGCGGGTTGACGGCACGGCGGGCTGCGGGCTGCGGATGCGACGACGGCGCGTCCCGGGTGGTCGTGGAGCCGCAGCCCGCAGTCCGCAGCCTCGGGCTACGCCGACTGCGAGGGCTCGTCGGCCGCCGTCTCGAACCCGAACAGCCGGTGCGCGGTCGCCGCAAGCTCGCGCGCGTCGGGGTCCGCGGCCAGCGCGGCCATCGGCGGATGGAGGAGCTTGTTCACGAGGCGGGTCGCCAGCTCGCGCACCACGGCCTGCTCGCGCGCGTCCAGCCCCTCCAGGCGCGCCAGCGCGCGCGCCAGCTCGCGCTCCCGCACCCGCTCGGCACTCTCCTTCAGGCGGGCGATCATCGGCACGACGGGGCGGTTGGCCAGCCACCGCTCGTACCGGTCGGCCCAGCGCTGCGCCTCCGCCTCCGCCTCCACCGCGTCGCGGGCGGCGCCGGGGTTCCCGGCCAGCGCGTCCACGTCCCACAGCGCGACGCCGGGGAGCGCGGCGACCTCGGGGTCGACGTTGCGCGGGACGCCCAGGTCGACCACCAGCCGCGGCCCGCGCGGCGCCCCGCCGGCGTCCGCGGCGAGGTGCGCCGGCGTCACGACCGGCGACGCGGCCCCGGTGCAGGCGAAGATCACGTCGGCCGACGCCAGCGCGCCGGCGCGCGCCTCCCACACCTCGACGTCGGCACCATGGCGCCAGGCGAGCGCCTGGCCACGCGCAGCGGTGCGGTTCAGCACCACCAGCCGCCGCGCGCCCCCGTGCTCGATCAGCCGCAGCACCTCGGCCGCCGTCTCGCCGGCGCCCAGCACGACGACCGTGCGGCCCGCCAGCGCCGGCGCGCCGCCGACCGCGCGCACCGCCGCCTGCGCCACCGACGTCGGCCCCGACGCCGGGGCCAGCCGCGCCCGCGCCCGGCGCCCCGCGGCCAGCGCGGTGCACACCAGCCGCTGCAGCGTCCCGCCCATGGTCCCCGCCGCCCGCGACTCCTCGGCCGCCCGCTTCAGCTGGCCGACGATCTGGGTCTCGCCCAGCATCACCGAGTCGAGCCCCGCCGCCACGCGGCAGAGGTGGCGCGCGGTCGCGGGGCCGGCCTGCACGTGCGCGTAGGCGCGCAGCCGCTCGGGGGCGACGTCCGCCCGCGCCGCCAGGAAGGCCAGCAGCCGGTCGGCCGCTCCGTCGTGTGCCGCGCGCGGCCCGGCCGCGTACACCTCGACCCGGTTGCAGGTCGACAGCACCATCGCCTCGGGCACCCCGACCGCGGCGGCCACCGCCCGCGACGCGTCCTCGCCGGGCACGAACGCCACGCGCTCGCGCAGCGCGAGCGGCGCGAGCCGGGCATGGAGACCGACGACGAGGACGTGCACGGGTGGACGAGCGGACAGGGCGGGGACGGCCGGCGGCGCCTCCGCCCGGCCGGTCGCCTCAATGGAAGAGGCGACGGGACAAGCGTATTGCGCCCCGATGCGGGGTGGCATCCGGAGCCCTACCGATCCGCCCGGCCCGCCCTCGAGCAGCTCCTCGACGACGCTCATGCCGCCCCCGAGACGGGCGTGCCGGCGCCCCGCGCGAGGTGGCCCAGCACCCGCGCCGCCGCCCCCTCGCCCGACCGGATGCAGTCGGGGACGCCCACGCCGTGGTAGGCGTTGCCGGCCAGCGCGAGCCAGGGCAGCGCGGCCGCCCGCGCCTCGATCGCCGCCACCCGTCCCGCATGCCCGAGCTCGTACTGCGGCATCGCGTCCAGCCACCGCGTCACCCGCGCCAGCCGCGGCGCCGCGGTCACCCCCAGCACCTCGCGCAGCTCGGCGCGCGCCAGCTCGACGAGGGAGTCGTCGTCCCGCACCGCCAGGGCGGGGCGCCGCGCCCCGCCGAAGAAGAGGCGGAAGAGCGCCATCCCCGCGGGCGCGCGGCCGGCCAGCTTGCTCGACGCCCAGGTGCAGGCCAGCGCGTCCCGCGCCTCGATGCGCGGCACGACGTAGCCGGTCGCGTCGAGCGCCCGCGGGACGTCGGCGGCCGCGTACGTGAGCGTCACGGTCGCGGTCGAGCCGTGGGGGATCGCGCGCAGGTCGCGGGCGACGACGGGGTCGAGCGGCGCCAGCAACGCGGCACTCGCGCGCGCCGGCAGCGCCAGCACCACGGCGTCGCCCGTGAGGGTCGTCCCGTCGGCCAGCGTCAGCGCGGGGCCGCCGACGCCGGGCGCCCGCAGCGCGCGCGCGGGCACGCCGGTGCGCACCGTGACGCGGCCGGTCGCCGCGAGCGCGCGAGCCAGCCCCTCGACCAGCTCCTGCATCCCCGTCGGGAAAGAGAGGAAGGGGGACGCCGGCGCGGGGGCGCCCGTCGCCGCCCGCGCGCGCAGCCCGCGCAGCAGGCTGCCGTGCTCGCGCTCCAGCGACTGCAGCTGCGGGAAGGTCGCGGACAGCGAGAGGCGCGCGCCGTCGCCCGCGTAGATGCCGGTGAGCAGCGGCTCGACCAGACGGTCGTACGCCTCGCGCCCCATCCGCCGCACGACGAAGCGCTCCAGCGACTCGTCGTCGCCAGCGGCCCCTGGCGCGGCGGCGGTGCGCCAGGGCTCCGACGCGAACCGCAGCAGCCCGCGCAGCGACAGCAGGCGCGACGTCGCGAGGGGCCCGAGCCGCGTGGGCATCATCCCCGAGAGGCCGGCCGGGAGGCGGCGCAGCGCTCCCGCGCGGTAGACGTAGGCGCCGCGCACCTGCGTCCCCACCATCCGGTCCGCGATCCCCAGCCGCTCGCAGAGCAGGCGCGTCGCGGGCTTGGCCGCCACCACGACGTCGGGCCCGCGCTCCATCACGAAGCCGTCGACGCGGTCGGTCCCGACGATCCCGCCCAGGCGGTTCGTCGCCTCGACCACGGTCACGCGCACGCGCGCGTCGGCGCGGACGAGCGACTCCGCCGCCGCCAGCCCGCTGATCCCCCCACCCACCACGAGGACGTGCGGCGGTCCCGCGTCCGGGCCCGCGCCGTCGCTGCTGCTGCGCATGCTGCAACCTACGCAGGGCCCGCCGCGCGCCCCATGCGGAGTGCTGCGGACTCCGCGCCCGGTCCGCTCCGTACGTCTACGGGGCCGGGCGCCTCGCGGGCGCGCTCAGCGCCGGCGGCGCCGGCGCAGCAGCCCGTCGACGCTGAGCGCGCCGGGCCCCATCGCCGCGATCAGCAGGAAGACGAAGCAGTACAGCGCCGCCAGCTCGCCGCGGTTCAGGATGGGCCAGAAGCCGTCCGGCGCGTGCGCGAGGAAGTACGCGAACGCCATCAGCCCCGAGAGCACGAACGCGACCGGCCGCGTGAAGAGCCCGACCGCGAGCAGCAGCCCGCCCACCAGCTCCAGTACCCCCGCGACGCCCGAGCGCGACACGAGCTCCGCCGTCGCCCCCGGCGTCCCGCGATAGCCGCCGAACTCGCCGAAGAGCTTCTGCGCGCCGTGCTGCATCAGCATCAGCGCGGAGATGACGCGCAGCGCCGCCAGCACGAGCGGCTGCGCCCAGCCCAGCGCCGCGCCGTCGCGCGCCGGTCCGTCCGCCGCCGCCCACGCCGCGCGCCGCTCCGCCATCCGCCGCTCCGGCATCGTGCCGGCGCGCGGGGTGTCCGTGATGTACGAGCCCATCGCCTGCTCTCCGTCGGGGTCCGCGTCCCCGACTGGCAACCCGCGCGCCGCGGGCGACGGGATCGGCGCGCCGGACCCGAACTGCGACTACGGACAGGATTACAACGGATTGAACGGACGAGATCTGATGTAGGCCCCTCACCGCGCACGGAGCGACGCGCCACGAGGAGAGCACATCAGATCTTGTCCGTTCAATCCGTCCAAGCCTGTCAGAGCCGTTCGTGGCTCAGGGTCCGGCGCACCGTTCTCGGGTCGGCGAATCTGGGACGACGGATGCTGCGGATGAGACGGATGCTGCGGATCGCTCCCCGTGGCAGCGGTGCTCCGCGCGCTGGACCGGATTCGGTGTTCTTGAAGTGGGGATGATGGGATGAGAGCGATCACGTCGATCTCCTCCGCACCGGCGCATGGAGCCTCGCCGCCGCGAGGAGCGGATCCGTCTGATCCCTCTCATCCGAACGATCCGTATCCAAACGCGAAGTTCGTGCGTGCCGGGTGCGACATCGGACGCCGAGGGCACGGAGCGCGGAGATCCGCAGCCCGCAGTCCGCAGCGCCCTTCGTCAGGGTTCGAGGACGAGGATCCGGTCGTCCTCCGCCGCCGGCGAGCCGCGGCCGTCGCGGTTGCTCGTGCCGACGTACACGCGCCCGTCCGGCGCGACGAGAATCGCGCGCAGCCGGCCGTACTGCCCGCGATACAGCGGCGCGCGCGCGGTGATGCGCGCGCCGTCGGCGCTCAGCGTCAGCCGCCACAGCGTCGCGTCCTTGAGCGACGCGAGCAGCAGGCTCCCGCGCCATTGCGGGATGCGCGCCGCGTCGTAGACCGCGAGCCCCGCGGGCGCGATCGTCGGCGTCCACGTCGTCAGCGGCTCGACGACCGCGTTCGCCTGGCAGAACGCCGTCTCCGCCGCGCCCGCGTCGCCGTCGCACAGGCCGCGCACCGTCGGCCAGCCGTAGTTCGCGCCCGCGCGCAGCAGGTTGATCTCGTCGTTGTCGGACGCGCCGTGCTCCGACACGTACGCCGCGCCCGTGCGCGGGTGGAACGCGAGCCCCTGCGGGTTGCGATGTCCCAGCGTCCACACCGCGCCCGACGCGTTGCCCGGCGCGGGCGCGCCGTCGAGCGTCAGCCGCAGCACCTTCCCCGCCAGCGACGTGCGGCTCTGCGCGAGGTCGCCGTCGCCCGCGTCGCCCGTCGTCACGTACAGCAGGCGATCCGGCCCCACCGCCACGCGCGCGCCGTCGTGCACCACGCCGCCCGGGATGTCCTGCAGCAGCGGCTCCGGCGCGCCGAGCGTGCCGTTCGTGACGCGCAGCCGCACGAGCCGGTTCCGGATGCCGCCGCCCGCCGCGTACGAGTGCATCGCGTACAGGAACGGCTGCGTCGTCGCCGCGTCCGGGTGGAACGCGATCCCCATCAACCCGCTCTCGCCGCTCTCCGTCACCGCGAGCGTGCCCGCCGTCGTGCGCGCGCCCGTCGCGGGATCGACGCGCGAGATGCGGCCGCCGCGCTCCGCGACCCACAGCATCCCGTCCGGCCCCAGCACGAGGTCCCACGGCGTGTCGAGACCCGAGGCGAGCGTGCGCACGCGCACCGCGACCGAGTCGCCGCCGCTCGCGGGCGGCGGCGTCGTCGTGCCGCCGGTCGTGTCGACCACGGGCCCCGAGGCCGCGCCGTCGCAGGCGGCGAGCAGGACCAGCGTGCGGGCGATCGGGAGACGCATCATGGGGAGCGCGGGGTCGTCGACTCCGCTGGGACCCGCGCCAGCGCGGCGAGTTCCCGCGCCGTCTCGAGCGTCAGCGGATGCGTGAGCCCCAGCGCCGTGCGGCGCACCGCCAGCGCCTGCCGCAGCAGCGAGTCGGCCGCGCGCGCGTCGCCGCGCCGCTGCTGCAGCATGCCCAGCTGGTGCAGCGTCATCGCCACCGACGGATGGTCGTCGCCGAGCACGCGCCGCCGCATCGCGAGCACCACGCGCTGCACCGAGTCCGCCTCCGCCAGGCGGCCCTGGTCGCGCAGCGTGAGCGCGAGGCCGTTCGTCATGTGGCCCACGTCCGGATGGTCCTCGCCCAGCGTGCGCCGCAGGATCGGGAGGCCGGCGCGGTAGGTGGACTCCGCGCTCGCGAGCCGTCCCTGCCGCCGCTGCAGCGCGCCGATGAGCCCCATCGTCTGCGCGACCTCGGGATGCTCGGGTCCCTGCAGCCGCGTGCGCATCGCGAGCGCCGCCGTCTGCAGCGACTCCGCCTCCGTCAGCCGCCCCTCGCGCGTGCGCAGCAGGCCGAGCGCCGTCATCGCGGAGGCGACGTCGGCGTGCGACGCGCCGAACAGCCGCTGCCGCATCGCCAGCGCCTCGACGATCGGCCGCTCGGCCGCCGCCAGCCGGCCCTGCAGCTGCAGCTGCGACGCGAGGTGCTGCAGCGACGTCGCGACGTCGGGGTGCACGGGCCCGTAGTGCGCGCGCCGCGCCGCCAGCGCCTCGCGCGTCAGCCGCTCCGCG
>CBHYLO010000088.1:0-10747 GCA_966128675.1 uncultured bacterium
GAACAAACCCTCTGAACCCGGGCGCCGTCCAACCGCGTACGCGCCACCGGGGCCCTCGCGCCCCGGCCGCCCGTCGTGTCCCCCACGCCCCGGACCATGCGCAACCTGAAGCTGGCGTTCCGCACCCTGCGGTCCACGCCGTTCGTCACGGCCGTCGCCATCCTCTCCCTCGCGCTCGGCATCGGGGCGAACGCCGCGATCTACTCGCTGGTCGACCAGATGCTCCTGCGGCCGCTCCCCGTCCGCGAGCCCGGGCGCCTGGTCAACCTCGTGGCGCCGGGGCCCAAGCCGGGATCGACGACCTGCAACCAGTCCGGCGACTGCGAGTCGGTCTTCAGCTACCCGATGTTCCGCGACCTGCAGCAGCGGCAGGCGCCGCTCGCGCAGCTCGCCGCGCACCGCATCCTCAGCGTCAACCTCGCCTTCGACGGCCAGACGATGGACGGCGAGGGCGCGCTCGTCTCGGGCTCCTACTTCCCCGCGCTCGGCCTCACGCCCGCCCTCGGCCGCCTGCTCGGCCCCGACGGCGACCGCGCGCTCGGCGGGCAGCCTGTCGCCGTGCTCGCGCACAGCTACTGGGAGACGCGGCTCGGCGCCGATCCCGCGGTCGTCGGCAAGGCGATCGTCGTCAACGGCAACCCGCTGACCATCGTCGGCGTCGCGCCGCGCGGCTTCGAGGGCACCACGCTCGGGTCGCGCCCGCGCGTCTTCGTGCCCATCACGATGCGCGGGCAGCTCAACCCCGGCTTCACCGGCTTCGACAACCGCCGCGACTACTGGGTCTACGTCTTCGGCCGTCTCAAGCCGGGCGTCGCGCCCGAGGGCGCGGCGCGCCAGCTCAACGCCGTCTACCGCCCCATCCTCGCCGACGTCGAGGCGCCGCTGCAGGACGGGATGAGCGCCGAGACGAAGCAGCGCTTCCTCGCGCGGCAGCTGACCGTGGAGCCGGGCGTGCGCGGCCAGAGCTCGATCCACGGCGAGGCGCGCACGCCGCTCGTGCTGCTGTTCGCGATCACGGCGATGGTGCTGCTCATCGCCTGCGCGAACATCGCCAACCTCCTGCTGGCCCGCGGCGCCGCGCGCGTCGGCGAGATGGCGGTGCGCCAGTCGCTCGGCGCCGGCCGCCGCCGCCTGATCGCGCAGCTCCTCACCGAGGCGTGCGTGCTGGCGGCGCTCGGCGGCGTGGCGAGCCTGGTGGTCGCGCAGTGGACGCTCACCGGCGTCGCGTCGATGCTGCCGAGCGACGCCGTCGAGACGCTGCGGTTCCGGCTCGACCTGCAGGTGCTCGGCTTCACCGCGCTGGCGGCGCTGCTCACCGGCATGGCGTTCGGCCTCTTCCCGGCGCTGCACGGCACGCGGCCGGACCTCATCGGCGTGATCCGCGCGGGCGCGGGGCAGATCGCCGGCGGCGCGCGCGCGGCGGCCCGCTTCCGCACCGCGCTGGTGACCGCGCAGATCGCGCTCTCGGTGATGCTGCTCGTCTCGGCCGGGCTGTTCATCCGCAGCCTGCGCAACGTCACGCGCGAGGAGCTGGGCCTGCGCGTCGACCAGCTCGTGACCTTCGCCATCTCGCCGGTGCGCAACGGCTACAAGCCGCCGCAGTCGCGCGAGCTGTTCGCGCGCGTGCGCACGGAGCTGGCGACGCTCCCCGGCGTGACCGGCGTGACGACGGCGCGCGTGCCGGTGCTGGCCGGCAACAACTGGAACAACGACGTCTCGGTGCAGGGCTTCGAGCGCGGCCCCGACACCGATGCCGGCGCCTCCTTCAACGCCGTCGCGCCGGGCTACTTCCGCACGCTCGGCGTCGCGCTGGTGGCGGGGCGCGAGTTCACCGAGGCGGACCGCCTGGGCGCGCCGAAGGTCGCGATCGTCAACGAGGCGTTCGCGCGCAAGTTCGGCCTCGGGCGCGATGCGGTCGGCAAGCGCATGGCGCGCGGCGACACGGCGGCGCTGGACATCGAGATCGTCGGCCTGATCCCCGACATCAAGTACAGCGAGGTGAAGGACCCGGCGCCGCCGCTGTTCGCGCTGCCGGTGCTGCAGGACTCGGTGGTGGGCTCGGTCACGGTGTACGTGCGCACCTCGGGCGCGCCCGAGCAGCTGCTGCGCGCGATCCCGGGCGTCATCAAGCGCCTCGACCCGAACCTCCCGGTCGAGGAGCTGAAGACGATGCCGCAGCAGGTGCGCGAGAACACCTTCCTCGACCGCATGATCAGCACGCTCTCGGCGTCGTTCGCGGTGGTGGCGACGCTGCTGGCGGCGGTGGGGCTCTACGGCGTGCTCGCGTACACGGTCGCGCAGCGCACGCGCGAGATCGGCGTGCGCATGGCCCTCGGCGCCGACGCGCGGCGCGTGCGCGGCCTCGTGCTGCGCCAGGTCGCGACGATGGTCGGCGTGGGCAGCGTCGTCGGCGTGGCGGCCGCGGTGGGCCTCGGGCGCGCGGCGGCGTCGCTGCTGTTCGGGCTCAGCGCGCACGACCCGGTGACGATCGTCGTCGCCATCGGCGTGCTGCTGCTGGTGGCGGCGGGCGCGGGCTGGATCCCGGCGCGGCGCGCGGCCCGCGTGCACCCGATGCAGGCGCTCCGCTACGAGTGAGCCGCGGCGGCGCGTGACTGGCCCGCGTGCGCCCGGCGGCGCATGTTGGGCCGGTCGCGCGCGGGCGAGGGGCCGCGCGGACACGCCCCTCGCACCGCGAGCCCGACATGACCCGCCGACGCCTCGCCCGCGTGACGCGCACGGTCGCGGCGATCTACGCCGGCGCCATCCTCCTCGGCGTCGTGCTGCGCGTCGCGTCGCCCGGCGCCGGCGCGCCCGTCTACCAGACGTACCGCGACCTGATCCCGCTCATCATCGCGCTCCCCGCGGCCTTCCTCGCGCAGGCGTTCCAGCGGCGCGCGGCGTACGTGCAGGGGCTGCGCGCCGTGTGGGCCGACCTGGTGGGCGCGGTCGCGGCGGCGCTCACCTACACCGAGCTCCCGGCGCCGTCGAAGGAGCAGTACGCCGACGTGCTGCGCCGCCTCAGCGTCGCGATCGAGGCCGTGCGCGGCTTCTACGCCAACCTCCCGTCGGGCCTCTCGTCGACCGGCTGGTACCCGTTCGAGCCGGTGAAGCAGATCCACGCGCGCGTCCGCGAGCTCGGCTTCGGCGACGAGGCGACGGCCGAGCGGCGCGCCGACGCGCACGAGGAGATCTTCGCGCTGTGGAAGCGCGTGCGCGAGCGCTTCCTGCCCGAGCTGGAGGTGGAGGTGCCGACGTACCACCACGCGGCGCACGCACCGGCCGGGCGCGGGGAAGGCGCCGCGTGAGGCGGCGGCTGTTCACCGTCGCGGCCGCGCTCTCGCTGCTGCTGTCGCTCGCCGCCGCCGCGGCCTGGGCGACGAGCCACGCGCGGCCGGCCGGCTGGCGCCTGCTCGCGACCGCGCACTCCTCGGACCTCACGCGGGTGGACCGCGGACGGCGCACCGCGCTCTTCACGACCACGCCCGGCTGGTCGCACACCCCCAACCACGGGTTCTGGGACGCGTGGTGGGCGCGGAGCCGGTCCGGGCGGCTGTCCCTGCTCGCGCAGGTCGTCGACTACGAGGGCACGCTGCGCCGGGTCCACGCGTCGCCGCCGTCGCTGGTCGTCGAACCGCCGGGCGAAGCGCGCGCGCCGGCCGTCGTGTTCGCGCGCACGCCCGACGCCGCGCCCCCGGCGCATCGGCTGGGCTTCGCGTGGCACGCCGACGCACGGGCGGTGGACGGGGACGGCGGGCCCGTCGACGCGCGCGCCTGGATGGTGACGCTGCCCTGGTGGCTCGTCGTCCTCCTCGGCCTGCCGCTGCCGCTGCGCTGGCTGCGCGTCACCCGCCGCCGCGGCGCTTCGGTGCCGTAGCCCGGTCGTCCGGCGTCGACTCCGGGCGCACGGCGCCGTCCGGCCAGCGTCCCCCGAGGAACGCCTCGACCGCCGGGAAGAAGACGTCCGGGCGCTCGATGTACGCGTAGCCGTGTCCTGCCCCCTCGACCAGCAGCAGCCGCGCGTCGGGGAGCGTGCGCGCCCAGATGCGCATCTGCTCCAGCGGCACGGGCGACTGCGCGCCCTCGATCACGAGTGCGGGAACGCGCACGTGCCGCATCGCGGGCCGGTGGTCCCAGTCGCCCAGCGCGCGCAGCGTGACGCGGTTGCCGACGGTGCTCGCGGCGCCGCCCGCCGCCCGCGCGCCGCCGGGGACCGCGACGCCGCGGTCGCGCCGCATGTTGAGCGTGTCGGCGAAGTAGATCCGCGCCTGCATCTCCGGCCGCTCGCGACACGCGGCGCGCTCGGCCTCGCTCGTACCGGCGGCCGCACAGCGCTCCGCGACGCGCGCGGCGACGGCGCGATCGCGCTCGGCGTCGAACGGCGTGCGCGCGGGCGGCATGGGGCCGTTGAGGATCAGGCGCGTGACGTGCGCCGGATGCGCGTCCGCGTACAGCAGCGCGAGCGCGGCGCCCCACGAGTGCCCGAACAGCGCGACGCGCTCCGCGCCGACGGCGCGCCGCACCGCGTCCAGGTCCGCGACGTGGCGCGCGGGCCCGAGCGCGAGCGTGTCGCCGGCGTCGGAGCGGCCGTTCCCCGCGCGCTGGTCGTAGGCGACGAGCACGTGACGCTCCGCGAGCGCGAGGAGGTTCGGGATCTGGCGGCCCGCGTTGCCGCCGGGACCGCCGTGCACGTAGATCAGCGTGTCGCCCGCGGCGCCGTGGACGCGGTAGTGGAGCCGCACGCCGTCGTCGGCGACCGCCCAGCCCTCGCGCGCAGGAGGCGCCGCGGGTGCCGGCGTCTGCGCGTCGGCGGCGGTGGCCGCGAGCGTGAGAGCCGTGGCCAGAAGACGGGGCAGGCGCCGGGCGGTCGCGGGCATCCGTGGATCCCTCCAGAGGTGCGAGAGGTCGGCCGACGGCGCGCGGATGGCGCTCGCCCGCCCGCGCCGGTCGGCGGAGAGCTTACGTCCGCGCGGCGCCGGCCGGGAAGGGCGGCCGCGCGAGCGTCGCACTGGCTGACGTGCTGCTCGCGGCGCATGTTGGGCGGCCGAGCCGTGCTGCGGTCGATGCGGGCTTGCAGCACAATCGGCGTTAGATCGCCAACCAACTACGAGGAACGCACGCCGGTGGCATCTGACATCGACCCGCTGATTCCGATTGAGGACCGACTTCGAGAGCTCCAGCGCATCCTGATTGCTTGGGCGACCGGTGGCGCCGGTGACTGGGAGGCGGCTGCGCTGGCGCGAGCGAACTACGACGCGTTGCGTCGCGATCTGCTCGGCAACTCGGAGATGAGCCCGCTGATGCCAGCATTTCTCAAGGAATGCCGGGACCAGGATCGCTTCTGGTCCTACATCAAGGGCAGGTTCCCCAGCTACCAGGAGCGCCGGGAGTTCTTGTGGAGCGCGTTCGAGCCGGCGTTCCAAAAACTTGAGGGCAGGCTCGGAACGCCAGCGGACTCCGAGGTGCTCCACGCTCTTTCACAGCTAAGTAGCGACTCCGTACGCCAGGTTTGGGAATCGGCGATGCTACGTCGCTCAACGGATCCTGACGGTGCGATCACGCTCGCGCGCACGTTGCTTGAGACTGTCTGCAAGCACGTTCTGGAGAATCTGCAGGTCCCGTTCGACGATGGTGCAGACTTACCCAAGCTTTATGGGCTGACGGCCCAGGCGCTCACACTCGCCCCTGATCAGCACACCGAGCAGATCTTCCGACAGATTCTCGGGGGCTGCAAGTCAGTTGTTGAAGGATTGGGCGCGGTACGTAACAAGCTCAGTGACGCTCATGGGCGCTCTCCTTCGCGTGTGCGGCCGAGTGCGCGTCATGCCGAGCTCGCGGTGAATCTTGCAGGCGCTATGGGTACGTTCCTCGTGCAAACGTGGATTGATCGCAGAGCGGCGATCTAACGAGGCGTTGCAGCTGACGTAGGGGCTGCGGATCCGCCTCGCCTGCGGCTCGGCTCTATGATCTCTCTACGCAGCTGAACTTGGGCGTTGGACCGCTACGACCGTCACGTGCGCGCCGCCCTCCTGCTGATTCCACCGTCGCTCATGCTCGCCGGGTGTCGCGGCACTCGCGCGGCGTCGGCGCCGGCGGGAGGTGTGCGCTCGCGCGCCGACACGGTCGACGTGCTGGAGGCCCTGTGGCGCGCGCCAGCGTCCGCGTACACGAGTGCTGGCGTGCGATGGCTCTACCTGCCCGGCGTGGACGCGGTGGCGTTCACGGCGTCGGACGCGGTCCGCGCGGCGCTGGCACGCCGCGGCATCCCCGCGTCGGTGCGCCGCCCGACCGGCCATGACACCGTCGTCTACCAGGTGCGCCGCTGGACCCGCGACTCGATGGGTCGCCCGCTACTCGCGGTCTCGTCGCAGTGGACGCAGGCCAGTGTCCACGCGCCCGGTGGATGCATCACGGCGGGCAACAGCGATACGGTTCGGGCGTACCGGACCCGGGCGGGGTGGACTGCCGAGCCGGTCGGTCCAGGCGTCCATGGCGTTGGCTACTGTAGGCCGCGTGTCCCACGTCCGTGAACGCTGCGCACGAACGAAGCGTTGCAGCTGACGCACGGGCTATGCCGCCCGGGACTGCGCCGCACTCTCCTGGCGCACGCGCAGGTGAACGTGGGCGTCGGGCAGCAGACAACCTTCGACGGGATGCCGCGATGCTCGTCACGCTCGATTCCGGCCGGGAGATCGACTACACCACGCACGTGCCGGAGTGGCGGGCCCGGCGCGTCCGGCTCGGCGACGCCCAGTGGCAGGAGATCAGCGACGAGCTGAATCGCCGGATCGATGGGGCTGAGGTGCACACCGCCCGCTGGATCCCGGGTCGCGACTGGAACGGCACCGTGTTCCAAGCCATCCACGACGTGGCGTGCGGCGGCAACACCGAGGCGGCGGCGCTCTACTTCGGGCTGGCCGTGTGGCAAGTGATCCGCGAGCGTCCGGAGCGATGGAGCTTCGGACGGTACGAGAAGGACGGCATCCCGATTCGAAGCCTCACGTACTTTCGTCTCGGGCCGTGAGCGCTTTATTCCGCTGACCAGCCGCGCAGCGAATCGTTGTAGCGGGTCGGGCCGGCTCGCGGCGTTCGGAGCTCGGTCAGGCCCGGTCCGCCGATGGGCCCGGGCGTCCGATCGACATCCGAACGTGCGAAGAGGAGCATCATGAGCAAGGTGTTCGTCAACATCGGCCTCAGCCTCGACGGCTACATGGCCCCGGAAGGCATGCGCATGGACGACCCCGGGTACATGGGCTGGGGCGCCAAGTGGGGCGCGCTCATGGGCTGGCTCCTCCGGCAGCAGCACTTCCGCGAGACGCTGAAGTTCGGGCCGGGCGGCGAGACCGGCCCCGTCAACGACATGGTGCGCCACACCATGGAGCGCACCGGCGCCAACGTCATGGGCCGGCGCATGTTCGACCAGGGCGAGGTCTCCTGGCCCGAGGAGGCGCCGTTCCACACGCCCGTCTACGTGCTCACCCACCAGCCGCGCGAGCCCTGGGTCCGCCCCGGCGGGACGACGTTCCACTTCGTCGACGACGGCCCGGAGCGCGCGCTGGAGCTGGCGCGCGAGGCCGCCGGCGATCGCGACGTGCGCATCTCGGGCGGCGCGGACGTGATCCAGCAGTACCTCAGCCTCGGCGTCGTCGACGAGCTGGAGATCGCGCTGGCGCCCGTCATGTTCGGTGGTGGGCGGCGTCTCTTCGAGAACATCGGCGAGGCCGGGCCGCAGTTCCGCATCGACCGCGTGCTCGACGGTCCACACGCCACGCACCTGCGCTATGTGCGGCAGTCCGCGTCCTGACCGATCGCGGCGGCCGACGGCCGCGCATCGTGTCGCGCTCGCCGTCGCCGCATGCGCGCTCGCGACGCCCGCCGCCGCGCAGCCCGCGACGCCGCCCGCGACGACGACGCTCGCCCCCGAGGTCCGCCAGTTCGTGAGCGTCGACGCGCCCGTCGTCGCGCTCACGCACGCGCGCGTGATCGACGGCACCGGCGCCGCCGCGCGCGCCGGCCAGACGCTCGTCGTCGAGCGCGGCGTGATCCGCGCGCTCGGCCCCGACGGGCAGGTGGCGATCCCCGCGGGCGCGCGCGTGCTGGACCTCGACGGCCGCAGCGTGCTGCCCGGCCTCGTGATGGTGCACGAGCACATGTTCTACCCGTCGGGCGGCGGGAGCGTGTACAACGAGCAGGCGTACAGCTTCCCGCGCCTCTACCTCGCCGGCGGCGTCACCACCGCGCGCACCGCGGGCAACATGGCCGGCTACGCGGACCTGGAGCTGAAGCGCGCGATCGACGCGGGGCGCGCGCTCGGCCCGTCGCTCGACGTCACGGCGCCGTACCTCAACGGCCCCGGGCTGCCCATCTACCAGGTGCACGCGCTCACCGGCCCCGACGACGCGCGGCAGATGGTCGCGCACTGGGCCGACCGCGGCGCGACGTCGTTCAAGGCGTACATGCAGATCACGCGCGAGCAGCTCGCCGCCGTGATCGCCGAGGCGCACCGGCGGAAGCTGAAGGTCACGGGGCACCTGTGCTCGGTGACGTTCCGCGAGGCCGCCGCCGCGGGCATCGACAACCTGGAGCACGGCCTCGTCGTCGCCAGCGACTTCGCGCAGGGAAAGCAGCCCGACCAGTGCCCGCCGTCGCAGGCGGCGTCCATCGCCGCGCTCGACGTCGCGAGCGAGCCGGTGCAGGCGCTGATCCGCGAGCTGGTCGCGCGGAAGGTCGCGGTCACCTCGACGCTCACCATCTTCGAGACGTTCACGCCCGGGCGCCCCAGCGCGCCGCAGGGCGCGCTGGACGCGATGCTCCCCGAGGTGCGCGACCAGTACCTGCGCCGCCGCGTGCAGATCGCCACGCAGGCCAGCTCGCCGTGGACGCGCACGTTCGCGAACGAGATGCGGTTCGAGCGCGACTTCTTCCGCGCCGGCGGGCGGCTGCTCGTCGGCACCGATCCCACCGGCTACGGTGGCGTCGTCGCCGGCTACGCCAACCACCGCGCGCTCGAGCTGCTCGTGGAGGCGGGGCTCACGCCGCTGGAGGCGATCCAGGTCGCCACGCGCAACGGGGCCGAGTATCTGGGGCGGGCGGACAGCGTGGGGACGATCGCGGTCGGGCGGCGCGCGGACCTCGTCGTGGTGCGCGGCGACCCGTCGGCGCGCATCGGCGACGTCGCGAACGTCGAGACGGTGTTCAAGGGCGGCATCGGCTTCGACGCGCCGCGGCTGTTCGCGTCGGTGCGTGGCCGCGTCGGGCTGCACTGATAACTTTCGCCCATGACCCAGCCGACGCCGACGACCGATCCCGTGCTCGCGCTCATGGACGCCGAGCGCGCCCACTTCCTCGCGCAGGTCGCGCGCGTGCCCGCCGCGCGGCAGGCCGTGCGCGCCGCGCCCGACCGCTGGTCGGTCGCGGAGATCGTCGAGCACGTGGCGCGCATCGACGTCGGCGTCGCGCGCATCCTCGCGATGCACGCCGCGCAGCCGCGTCCCGCGACGCCCGAGGTGCTGGCCGGTGCGCAGCTCACGCCCGCGAAGGTCGCGCGCGTGCGCGATCGCGCGGAGCGCATCGAGGCGCCGGACCGCGTGCGCCCGACCGGCGAGCTGACGCCCGAGGCGGCGCTGGCGCAGCTCGCCGACGCGCGCGCGGCGCTGCAGGCCGTCTATCGGTCGGCCGATCCGGCGGTGCTCGACGGCGCGGTGCACGAGCATCCCGTCATCGGCGCGCTCACGCTGCGCAGCTGGCTCCAGCTCGCGGCGCACCACGACGCGCGCCACGCGCAGCAGGTCGCGGAGCTCGCGGACGCGCTGGGGTGAGTCGCTACGGGTTCCGCAGGTTGCGGAAGGTGACCGAGTAGCGGCGCGCGTCGACGGCGGGGATGCTGTGCTCCCACTCCGTGCGCGACGCGCCGCGCAGCAGGTACGCCGAGCGCGGCTCGGCGACCAGCGACACGCGCTCCCACGCGTCGCCGACCTGGCGGCGCAGGCGGAAGCGGCAGGGCGCCAGCAGCGAGATCCCCACCACGTCGCCGAACACCGCCTTGTCGCGGTGCCAGCCGATCCCCGCGCCCGCGTCGTACTCCGTCACCAGCACCTGCTGCAGCGCCTCGGGCGACAGGTCCGCGAAGCGCGCGGCCACGGCGCGCAGCGGCAGCAGGAACGCGGGCACGTCGTCCGCCTCGCGCAGCGCGCGCGCCTCGAAATCGTAGCGCCACCCGAACGACACGGTGCGCCGCTTCCCGACGTAGCCGTGGAACTCGAACTCGCGGAACGGCAGCGCCGCGACGTGCGCGAGCAGCGCGCGCTCGTCGGCGGCGGTGACGACGTCCGCGCGGTAGCGGAAGCCGTCGGGCAGCGCGGGCGCCGGCTCGGGCGCCGCGCCGAACAGCGTGAGCTGGTCGGACACGCCGTTCAGAGCGCGTCGGCGATCGCCGCGATCTCCTCGGCGTCGCGCCACGCGTCCGTCAGCGCGGCCAGCTCCACCTCCAGCGCGGCACGCTCCGCCTCCTCGTGCGCGACCATCTCCAGCGCCAGCCGGTCGACCGCGGGCATGCGCAGCAGCGCGATGCGCTCGGCGCTCCCGATGCCGCCGTGCGCCCAGAACGAGCGCCCGGTGAGCTGCACCGCGAGGTCCTCGACGAGCGAGGCGACGTCGGTCGTCGAGGCCATGGCCGCGACGGTCGGGGCCGGCGCGTGCGCCACGGCCGTGCCGCCGCCCCCACCGCCGCCCCCGCCGCCGCGCCCCCACT